>JAIUNH010000203.1 GCA_020161965.1 Pseudomonadota bacterium | reverse complement strand
CTGGAATCGGGCGAGCAGGACGTCGCCGCGTTGGCCGCCCAACTCCATTCCACGGGCCGTCTCGATCCCGGCATCGTCATTCGCGCGCTCTGCATGGGCGATCTGTTCCTGTTCGAGCGCGGCCTTGCCTTGCGCGCGGATTTCCCGATCGAGCGCGCGCGCCAGCTGATCTACGATCCGGCCGGCGGCCTCAAATACATCTACGAGCGCGCCTATATGCCGCCCGCCTTGTATCCGGCGGTGAAGGCGGCCCTCGAAGTGGCGCTGGAGACGCAATATGACGGCGGCCCCGCCGATCGCGAGCGCTTCCGGCGCAAGATGATCGAGCGCGTGCTGACCAAGGTCGACGACGCCGATCCGGAAACGGCGGATTATCTGCTCGCGCGCCTGACGACGCTGACCGACACGTTGAGCCACACGCACGCCTGACGCCCGCGCGATATGCCCCCGCAGCTACAGACCGTCTCGGAAGCGAAGGCGCGGCGCGATCTGCGCCGGGGCATCGACAAGCTCGCCGAATGCGATCCGCATGTCGCCGAATGGCTGCCGCGCATCGGCTACCCCAAGCCGCGCGCGCGGCCGATCGGCTTCGTCGGGTTCGCGCGCGCGATCGTGGCGCAACAGGTTTCGGTCGCCGCCGCGACGGGCATTTGGAACAAGCTCGAAGCGGGTTTGGGGGCGATGGAGCCGATCCGCGTCATCGAAACGCCCGACGACATTTTGCGCACGATGGGCCTGTCGCGGCAGAAGGCGTCGTATATCCGCGGCCTCGCCGAAGCGGTCGTCTCGGGCACGCTGAATTTCGACGATCTGCACGCGGCTGAAGACGAAGCCGCGATCGCGACGATCACGCAGTTGAAGGGGCTCGGCCGCTGGAGTGCGGAGATCTATCTGCTGTTCGCGATGCGCCGGCCCGATATCTGGCCGGGCAACGATCTTGCCTTGCAGGAAGCGATGCGGATTTTGAAGAAGCTGCGCACGCGTCCCGACGAGAAGCGCTTGCGCAAATTGGGCGAGGCGTGGCGCCCGCATCGTTCGGCCGGCGCCTTGTTCCTGTGGCACGTCTACCATCACGCCAAAGGCGCATGAGGGCGCTCGCCCTTCTTCTCGCCTTGATCGCGATGCCGGCGTTCGCGCAGGAGCGCCCGCCGGTCGATGTGCGTTTCGAATTCGAAAAGCTCGCCGCGCAGATGGAAGTTCTGCTCGACCGGCCGCTGGACGACGATCTGCGCAAAGCCCTGCGCGAGCGGCTGGCGTCGATCGTCACGCGGCTGGAAGCGGGGCGCGAGGACGACAACGCCGCGCAAGTGTTCCGCCTCGAACGGCGCCTCGCGCAATTGCGCGCGAGCCAGACCGGCACGTTCGACAATATTCCGCCGGGGCTCTACGAGGCCTATCGCCGCGTCATTCAAGACGAAATCGAACGCACGCGCGAAGCGTTGCGCGCGCTGGGCCGCGATCCTGGTTAGGCGGGGCCCGATTAATAGTCGTTGATGTCTTTCACCCGCGGGCGGAAGCGCGCGAGCAGGCGGCGCAAAGGCAGGATCGTTGCCGCGCCCAAGATCGCGAAGACCAGTAGAGGCACGATTCCGCCGCCGATCCAGCCGAAATAGGCGGCGAGGGCGGTCAAAAATCCGGCGAGGGCGAAAGACAGGAAGAACCCGCCGGGTGCCGCGAGTTCGACGAGCAGAAAGCCGATTCCGACCAGTGCCCAAAGGATCGCGGGGTTGGCGGTCGCCCAGCCTAGGATTTCCACGGCGAGGCCTTTCCGGCGGGGCCGTCCTTCAGCGCTTCGACCACCGCCGCGACCGTGCCCAGGGTTTGGGTCACGTCGGTCGGCAGGACCAGCAGCTTGGTGTTCGCCGAACGGCCAAGCTCGGTCAGACCTTCGATCTGTTTCTTGCGGATCTCGAAATCGATCGCGGCTTGGCCGTTGTCGCGGATCGAATCGCCCACCGTGCGCGTGGCGTAGGCTTCGGCGTCGGCCAGAACGCGGCGCGCCTCGGCCTGCTTTTGCGCTGTGTAAAGCTCGCCATCCGCCTTCAATTGCTGCGCTTGGCGATCGCCCTCGGCCTTGGTGACGGCGGCGCGCCGTTCGCGCTCGGCGTTCAATTGTTGCTGCATGGCGGTGCGCGTGGCGCTATCGACCGACACGTCGAGCACTTCGGTGCGGGTGATCTCGATGCCCCACACGCCGCACGCCTCGCTCAGCGAGGTCTTGATCTGATCGTTAATGTGGTCGCGACGCGATTGGATCTCGTCGAACTCCAGCTGGCCGCAGGTCGAGCGCACGATGCTGGTCACGGTCGTCTTGACCGCCTGATCGACGTTCGAAATGCGATAGACGGATTTGGAGGCGTCGATGATGCGGAAGAACACCGCCGTGGTCAGGCTGATCTCGACGTTGTCCTTGGTGATGACGCTGATCTGCTGGGGCTCGAGCTGACGTTCGAGGACGCTGACCTTATGCGCGACGTGATTGACGATCGGCAGCACGAAGTGCAGGCCCGCCTTCAGCGTGCCCACGTATTTGCCGAACTGCTCGACGATGTATTCTTCGGATTGCGGGACGATTTTGATCGCCGCCGCCGCGAAGCCGAGGAAGAAGATCGCCAGCGCGACCAGGACGAATTCGCCGCCGCTCAAGGTGAATGGCATCGGGACAACTTCCGCAAGAAAAGCGCTTTCTTCGCGGCAAGCCTAACAGGTCGCGTCAACCCCTGGAAGCGCGGTTATACGGCAGAAGTCCCAGGACGCTGGTCATACCGCACCAGCCGGTGACACCGGCGAAAATCAAGCCCGCACCCACGGCGGCGGAGAGCGCATAGAACCCGGGATGCGCGAAGGTGCCGAGGATGGCACCGGTCAGAACCAGCGATCCCGCCGCGATCTGCACTTGCCGCATCATCGGCAAGGGCGCGGATTTATTTTCGCGGATCGGCAGGCCCGCCGCTTTCCAGCCCATGATGCCGCCCGAAAAGTTGATCGCCGGAATTCCGGCCTTGACGAGCTGGGCTTGCGCGTTGGACGAGCGCTTGCCGGACAGGCAATGCACGACCAGCTTTTTGCCGTTCGCGGCCGGGACCTGCGCCGGGTCGAACTTCGACAGCGGGACGAGGGTGGCGCCGGGGATGCTTTCGCGCGCGAACTCGTTTTCCTCGCGTACATCGACCAGCACGGCTTCGCCGCGATCCATCCAGGATTTGAGCGTCGCGGCATCGACTTCGTTCATCGGAACGGACATTGTAAATCTCCTCGAGGCAGAATATATATTAGAGAACTCTAAAGTTCAAGAGGCTGCCCATGCCGAACGCGATCGCCGTCGATGCCGTCTTCGACCCCGCGACAGGTACGGTCGGCTATGTCGTCGCCGACCGCAAGGCCCGGCGCGCGGCGGTGATCGATCCGGTCCTTGATTACGATCCCAAGGCGAGCCGGACATCGACCGCGACGGCGGAAAAACTCGCGGCGTTGATCGGCGATTGCACGCTCGATTGGGCGATCGAAACCCATGCTCATGCCGACCATTTGTCGGCCGCTTTTTGGTTCAAGCGGCGCTACGGCGCCAAAATCGCGACGGGTTCGCGCGTCGGCAAGGTGCAGGCGACCTGGGCGGGTATTCTCAATCTCGGCCCGGATTTCCCGGTCGATGGGCAGCAATTCGACCAACTGCTGGCGGAGGGCGATACGATCGATATCGGCGCGGCGAAAATCACGGTGTGGAGCACGCCGGGCCACACGCCCTCCTGCACCATGCTGGTCTTGGAAACGGGCGAGGGGCCGGCGCAAATCTTTCTGGGCGACACGATGTTCATGCCCGATCTAGGCACGGCGCGCTGCGACTTTCCCGGCGGCGACGCGCGCACGCTGTATCGCTCGATCCGGCGCGTTTTGGCGTTGCCGGGCGATACGATCCTGCATGTCTGCCATGATTATCCGCCGGATACGCGCGCGATGCGCACCGCCACGACCGTCGCGGAACAGCGTGCCGGCAACATCCATGTCCGGGACGGGGTCGACGAGGATTCATTCGTGAAAATGCGGGAATCCCGCGACAAGACGCTGGCCGCCCCCGTGCTGCTGCTGCCTTCGATCCAGGTCAATATCCGGGCCGGCGAGTTGCCCCCGGCCGAGGCGAACGGCACGCGTTATCTGAAAATCCCGCTCGACGCGATCTAATCGCAAGGCCTACAACGCACACTATGTTCAAGGCGTTGGAAGGCGGGCCCCGGCCGGATCCCTGGCCGGGCGACAGGATTTTCGTGGCCGTTCTGGGCGGGTTGATGGGCCTGACCCCGCTCTCGGTCGATATGTATTTGCCGGCCTTGCCGGCGATCGGGCGCGAATTCGCGGCCAGCCAGCACGAGGTGCAGCTCACGCTGGGCGTGTTCTTCGCCGGGTTCGGCGTCGGGCAACTCGTCTGGGGCCCGATCGGCGATCGCTTCGGCCGCCGTTGGCCGGCGGTCGCGGGCTTGCTGATCTTCGCCGCCGGATCGATCGCGGCGGCCCTGGCGCCCAGCAACGATTTCCTGATCGCCGCGCGCTTCGTTCAAGCGATGGGCGCTTGCGTGACGCCGGTCATGGTGCGCGCGATGGTGCGCGACGTGTTCGACCGCGAGCGCGCGGGCGTGATGATGTCTATGATGATGCTGGTGATGGGGGCGGCGCCGATGCTCGCCCCGATGATCGGCGGCGTGATCGAATTGTGGCTCGGCTGGCGCGCGATTTTCGTCGTGCTGGTGATCGCGACGCTGATCGTGCTGTCGGTGCTGTTCAAGATTCCCGAAACGCATGGCGAAGGAAAGCGCCGCTCCGCGCATTGGCGGTCGATCCTCGCGGCCTATACCGAGCTTGCGTTCAACCGCCGTTTTCTGTCCTACGCCTTCGGCGGCGCGTTTTTCTTCGGCGCGATGTTCGCCTATATCGCCGGCACGCCCTTCGTTTACATCGAGATTTTCGGCGTACCGCCGCAATATTACGGCTTTCTGTTCGGCCTGAACGTGATCGCGATGATGATGTCGAGCACGCTCAACGGCCGCTTCATGCCGCGCTTCGGGCTCGACCGCACCTTGCGCTTCGGCCATACGTTCGCGGTGTTCGTGGGGCTCGCCATTCTTGCGGTCGGCATCACCGGTTTCGGCGGTTTGGCCGGGCTGGTCGTCACGATCTTCCTCTACATGTTCACGATGGGCGCCATCGGCGCCAATTCGATGGCCGGCGCCATGTCGCCGTTCCCGCATATCGCGGGGGCGGCGTCGGCCTTGGCGGGGGCGCTTCAATTCGCGGTCGGCGCGCTCACCAGCGTGCTTGTGGGGCTGTTCGATAACGGCACCGCGTTGCCGATGTGCGCGGTGATGGCGGGATGTTCTTTCCTCGCCTTCCTCTCCAACCGATTGGCGCCGCGCGCATGACCGCGAAGAACCTGCACGCGCAACTCGAAGAAGCGCGCCGCAAAACGCGCGAGGCCGAAGCGCTGCGCATGAATTTACGCAAGCGCAAAGCCCAGGCGCGCGGGCGCGAAGCGGCCGAAACGGAAGCGGCGATCCGCATCGTGCTCGATTTTTGGTTCGCGGGTCCGCCGGGCGAGTTCCGCAAAGCCTGGTTCGCGAAGGACGACGCGTTCGACGCCGAATGCCGCGCGAAGCTGGGGCCGCTCGCCGAGCGCGCCGCGAAGGGCGAACTCAAATCCTGGCTCGATACGGAGGAGGGCTCGCTCGCCCTCATCCTTTTGCTCGACCAAGCGCCGCGCAATCTCCATCGCGGCACGGCGCAGGCTTTCGCGACCGATGCGATGGCGCTGGCCGCCGCGCGCGCGACCGTGGCCAAAGGCTTCGACCGCGCGCTCGATCCGGCCGCGCGGATGTTCGTCTATCTGCCTTACGAACACGCCGAAGACATGGTGGCGCAGGACGAAGCCTGCGCGCTGATGGAGGCGCTGCCCGAAACGCCGTGGCGCGCGAACGTCGTCGATTACGCCCATCGGCATCGCGCCGTGATCGCCGAATTCGGCCGATTCCCGCATCGCAACGCCATCCTGGGGCGGGAAAGCACCGAGGCCGAAAAGGCCTATTTGGCCCGGCCCGGCGCGGGATTCTGAGTTTCCCCAAAGCGGCCTGGATTTCGCCACAACCGCGGGGTAAGAGATTCCAAACGCGGTTGGCGACGAGGCTCATGGACAGAATTCGTATTCGCGGGGGCAAGGCCCTCGTCGGCAGCATCCCGATCGGCGGGGCGAAGAACGCGGCCCTGCCTTTGATGGCGGCGAGCCTGCTGACGGACGGGACGTTGCGTCTGGCCAATATCCCGCATCTGGCCGACATCACGACCCTCGCCAATTTGCTCGGCACGCTGGGCGTCGAAATCGCGCTGGACGGCCATGCCGAAGGCGGCCACCAAGGCCGCGTGCTGGCGTTGACCGCGCGCAAGATTTCCAACACCACGGCCGAATACGATTTGGTGCGCAAGATGCGCGCCTCGATCCTGGTGCTCGGGCCGCTCGTCGCGCGCGAAGGCCAGGCGAAGGTCTCGCTGCCCGGCGGCTGCGCCATCGGCGCGCGCCCCGTCGATCTCCACCTCAAAGGTCTCGAAGCGCTCGGCGCCAAGATCGAATTGCGCGAAGGCTATGTCGAAGCTTTCGCGCCCGGCGGATTGAAGGGGGCACGCTTCGTATTCCCGTTCATCTCGGTGGGTGCGACCGAAAATCTGATGATGGCGGCCACGCTCGCCAAGGGCACGACCGTCTTGTCGAACGCGGCGCGCGAGCCGGAAATCGGCGATCTCGCCCGCTGCCTGATCGCGATGGGCGCCAAGATCGAAGGTGTCGATACCGATACGCTGACGATCCATGGCGGTACGAAATTGTCGGGCACGACGCACTCGATCCTGCCCGACCGGATCGAACTCGGCACCTATGCGATGGCGGCGGCGGCGACCGGCGGCGACGTCGAGTTGATCGGCGGGCGCAGCGAGCTGATCGCCTCGGCCGCGACGGTGCTGACCCAAGCGGGTGTCACGATCGAGGATACGGCGCGCGGGCTTCGCGTGCGCCGCACCAACGCGCCGCTGGTCGGCGTGGACGTGATGACTGAGCCGTTCCCTGGGTT
>JAIUNH010000202.1 GCA_020161965.1 Pseudomonadota bacterium | reverse complement strand
GACGATTTTCTGCGCGACGGCTTCGAGATCCTGTTCGGTCAGCGTGCGGTCCTGCGGCTGCAAGCGCACGGCGATGGCGACGGATTTTTTGCCCTCGGGCACGCCCTTGCCCTGATAGACGTCGAACACGCTGGCCGCTTGGATCAGCGTTTTGTCCGCCGATTTGGCGCTGCGCAGGATCGCGTCGGCCGCCACGTTGGCGTCCACGACGAAGGCGAAGTCGCGCTCCAGCGGCTGGAACGAGGACAGCTTCAACGGCGGGCGCTGGCGGCCGTTCTTGGCCTTCGGTGCTGGGATCGCATCGAGGAAAATCTCCGCCGCCACGACCGGCGCTTCGAGGTCGAGCGCCTTGACGACATGCGGATGCAATTCGCCGAACCAGCCGAGCACGGTCTTGGGGCCGAGCTTCAACGCCCCCGAGCGGCCGGGATGGAACCAGGCCGGCGCTTCGCGCACCACCGCCACGTTCTCGATCGACAGGCCGAGGCCCTTGAGCAGATCGAGCACATCGGCCTTGGCGTCGAATGCGTCGACCTTGCGCGCCCCGCCCGCCCAATGACGCGGGCTGGCGTCGCCCGTGCGCACGATGCTGGCGACGATGCGCTGATCCTTCTCGCCGATGCCGTCGAAAATCGGGCCGACTTCGAACAGCGCGTTATCCGCGAACCCACGCGCCGCATTGCGACCCGACGCACTGGCGAGATTCGGCACGATCGACGGGCGCATGTAATCCAGATCGGCCGAGATCGGGTTGGCGACTTCCAGCTCCGCCTTACGCGGGGCGAAATGGATCGCCTGATCCTTGCGCATGAAGGAGAACGTCACCGCTTCGTTGAGGCCGAGCCCGGCGAGGATGCGCTTGGCGTCGCGCACGCGGCGCTGGGCGGGCGTCCAGGCCAGCGGCGGCATGGCGCCGTCGCGCGGCAACGTCACCGCCGGAATCGAATCGTAACCGATGATGCGGCACACTTCTTCGACCAGATCGGCTTCCCCGAACACATCCGCGCGCCACGATGGCGGGGTCACGTCGAAATCACCGCCCTTGGCCGACACCTTGAAGCCGAGCGTTTCGAGGATTTCCTTCTGGCGCGCAGGCGCGACTTCCAAACCGCCGAGCGTGGCCACGCGCGTCGAGCGCAGCGTGTAGCTGCGCGTCGTGTCGGGAATGGCGCCCGCGATCACGGGCGCGGAAGCTTCGCCACCGCAAAGATCGAGGATCATCTTCGACGCGGCTTCCATGCCGTCGAGCACGAAAGCGGGATCGAGACCGCGTTCGAAGCGATAGCGCGCATCGGACAGGATCTGATGATGGCGCCCGGTCATCGCGGTGCGGATCGGGTCGAACAACGCGATTTCGAGATAGACCTCGGTCGTGTCGAATTCGCAGCCCGTGCCCGAACCGCCCATCACGCCGCCGAGCGAGATCACGTCGCTGTCGTCGCAGATCAGCGTTTCGCCGCCGGCCATCGTGTAGGTCTTGTTGTCCAGCGCGGCGAATTGCTCGCCGCCCTTGGCCGGCACCAAACGGATTTGGCCCTTCACCTTCTTCGCGTCGAACACGTGCAGCGGCCGGTTCAGATCGAAGGTGAAGAAATTGGTGATGTCGACCAGGATCGAAATCGGGCGCAGGCCGATCGACGTCAAGCGATCCTGCAGCCATTTCGGCGACGGGCCGTTTTTGACGCCCTTGAAATGACGGCCGACGAAAACCGGGCAAGCGCCCGCTTCCAACGCCGACAAATCGACCTTGATCGGCGATTCGTATTTGCCGTCGATCTTCGGCGCGGTCCACGGCTTCAGCGTGCCGGCCCCGGCGGCGGCGAGATCGCGCGCGATGCCGCGTATCCCCAGGCAATCGGCGCGATTGGGCGTGATCGCCACATCGAACAGCGGATCGTCGAGGCCGAGCAGCGTGGCGAAGGGCACGCCGACGGGTGCATCTTCCGGCATGTCGATGATGCCGGTGTGATCGTCGCCCAGGCCCATTTCGCGCATCGAGACGAGCATGCCGTTCGACGCTTGGCCGCGAATGGCGCCCGCTTTCAACAACAAGCCAGTCCCCGGCACGGTGACGCCGGCGGGCGCGAACACACCCTTCATGCCGGTGCGCGCATTGGGCGCCCCGCACACGACTTGCACTTTTTCCGTGCCGGTATCGACGAGGCAGACGCGCAAGCGATCAGCGTCGGGATGCGGCTTCGCCTCGATGACGTGCACGACCTTGAAGGGGGCGAGCGTCTCGGCGGGATTGGTCAGGCTTTCGAGTTCGAGCCCGATCGCCGTCACCTTCTCGGCCAGCTGCGCCGCCGTCAGGTTCGTGTCGAGATGCGTCTTCAGCCAGGACAGCGTGAATTTCATCGGGCCAACCCTCCGGCCAGCGTGGGCACATCGGCGGGCGCGAAACCGTAATGGCGCAGCCAGCGCATATCGGCTTCATAGAATGTGCGCAAATCCGGGATGCCGTATTTCAGCATCGCCACGCGCTCGATCCCCATGCCGAAGGCGAAGCCTTGGTATTCCTCGGGATCGATGCCGCACATGGCCAGCACCTTCGGGTTCACCATGCCGCAGCCCAGGATTTCGAGCCAATCGTCGCCAACGCCCAGCTTCAATTCGCCGTTGCCGCGCGTGCAGGCGATATCCATTTCCGCCGAGGGCTCGGTGAACGGGAAATAGCTCGGGCGGAAGCGATAGCGTAGATCGGGAATTTCGAAGAAGGCGCGCACGAAATCGACGAGGCAGCCTTTGAGGTGGCCCATATGCGTCGACTTATCGACGATCAGACCTTCGATCTGATGGAAATTCGGCGAGTGCGTCGCGTCGGAGTCAGACCGATACGTACGGCCGGGTGCAATGATGCGGATCGGCGGCTTCTGGCCCAGCATCGTGCGGACCTGCACCGGGCTCGTATGCGTGCGCAGCACGACATGTGACTCACCCGGCTTGCCGGCGAGATAGAACGTGTCGTGCGCCTGCCGCGCGGGATGCTCGGGCGGAATGTTGAGGCGCGTGAAGTTGTAGTCGTCGCTTTCGATATCCGGCCCTTCGGCGACGGCGAAGCCCATCTCGCCGAAGATCGCGACCAGTTCGTCGATTGTCTGGCTGATCGGATGGATGCGGCCTTCTTCGCGCACGCGCGGCGGCAGCGTCACGTCGACCGTTTCCTGCGCGAGCCGTGCATCCAGCGCCGAACCTTCCAGCGCCAGCTTGCGCGCGTCGAGCTTCGCCGCGATCGCGTCCTTCAACACGTTGAAGGCGGCACCGCGCGCTTTGCGTTCCTCCGGCGCGATCGTTCCGAGCGTCTTCATCAGCTCGGTGACGCGGCCCTTCTTGCCCAGCGTTTCGACGCGCAAGGCTTCCAGGGCTTCGAGGTTCTGGGCGGCGTCGATGCGCGCGGCCAGTTCGGTTTCGAGAGCGGCGAGATCGGTCATGTCGGTTCCATCAAGCAAAAAGGGGGTCCGGCCGGTTAGGCCAGACCCCCTCTTCGGGTCGCTGAAGACGCTGAATGCGGCTTAGAGGGCGGCCTTGGCCTTTTCGACCAAGGCGCCAAAACCCGCGGGATCCGTCATCGCGATATTGGCGAGCACCTTGCGATCGACCTCGATCGCCGCCTTCTTGAGGCCGGCGACGAGCTTCGAATAGGTGAGGCCGTGTTCGCGCGCACCGGCGTTGATGCGCTGGATCCACAACGCGCGGAATTCGCGCTTCTTGTTGCGGCGATCGCGGTAGGCGTATTGCAGGCCCTTCTCGACGCGCTCGAGCGCGGGACGGAAGGACGTGGAGCTGCGGCCGACATAGCCCTTCGCAGCCTTCAGAACTTTTTGGTGACGCGCACGCTGGGTGACGCCACGTTTGACGCGAGCCATGGTTGCTCTCCTCTATCCGTCGATCAAGCGTAGGGCAGGAAGAAGCGCTTCACGCGCACTTCTTCGCCATGGGTCAACACGAACGTACCGCGCGCGGAACGCTTCATCTTCTGCGGGCGCTTGCGGAGGTTGTGGCGCTTGAACGAAACGGCGGCGAGCACTTTGCCGCTGCCAGTGACTTTGAACCGCTTCTTAGCGGCCGACTTGGTCTTCATCTTGGGCATTTCTGTCTCCTGATCGGAAGCGGTTGGGCATGCCCGGGCGCACTCCGACGGGAGGCACCACAGCCGTGGCCGCTGTTAAGGCCGGGGGTTATACAAGGCCGCATCCGCCCTGGCAAGCGTGCCGCAAGGCGCTGTTACGCAAGGGGTATTCAGAATTCACTTGCGGCCCAAGGGGGGTGCGTGGTTTGCTTTATACACGAACCCGAGATTTTGGCCTGCTTCGCAAGCGGCTGGCGCGGCCCCCGAAAAGGGGTCCCGTCCCTACCCTTACCAGCTTCCCCAAGAAATCCGGTCGTCGACGCGCTTGCTATGGGCAAGGTGCCTTTGTGCCGCGCGTCAAACCCAATGGAGGCCGGAATGGCTACGGGTAAAGTGAAGTGGTTCAACGCGACGAAGGGCTACGGTTTCATTGCGCCGGATGGCGGCGGGAAGGACGTGTTCGTCCACGTCACCGCGGTCGAAAAGGCCGGTCTGCGTGGCTTGAACGAAGGCCAGTCGGTGTCCTTCGAAATGTTGACCGAGCGCGGCAAGACCGCGGCGGGCAACCTGAAGGTCGTCTGATCCGATTTCGTTTCCGGCCTATGCCGTAAACGCGAACGGGGTCCCTTGCGGGACCCCGTTTTCGTTTGGGCCCTGTATTAGGCCGATTACGTATTGGGCCGATTACTTCGGCGCCACGACCATCGTCATTTGGCGGCCTTCCATGCGCGGATAGGCTTCGACCTTGGCGAGTTCGCCGAGATCCGCCTTCAGGCGCTCGAGCAGCTTGTAGCCGAGTTCCTGGTGCACCATCTCGCGGCCGCGGAAGCGCAAAGTGACCTTGACCTTGTCGCCTTCCTCGAGGAAACGCACCATCGCGCGCTTCTTGACGTCGTAATCGTGGTCGTCGATGCCCGGGCGCATCTTGATCTCTTTGATCTCGATGACCTTCTGCTTCTTGCGGGCCTCGTTGGCCTTCTTCTGCTGTTCGTATTTGAACTTGCCGAAATCGAGCAGCTTGCACACCGGCGGTTCGGCGTTGGGGCTCACCTCGACCACGTCGAGACCCGCGTCCCACCCGGCTTGCAGCGCGTCGAATATATTCAGGACTCCGAGCATCTCGCCCTCGCCGTCGATCAGACGGATTTCGGCGGACATGATCTCGTCGTTGACGCGCGGGCCCTCTTTGGCAGGCGGGGCATCCTGGGCGGGACGTGCGATGGGTATCCTCGTTCGTTAGGGCGGCGCGAAAACGTCGTTTTGGGACTCGCGTCCGCCGGGCCTGTGAAATCGGGGCGAATGTAAGGTTTGAGGCGGTCCTGTCAAGCCGCGCGCTTGAACAGAAGGCGCATGACTTCGTCCACGCCCAGCCCTTCCAGGCTGTCCCGACGCAAAACCGCGACCTCCCGGCCCCTTGGCGCACACAAGGCGGGGTCGGAATCCGACCCGAACAGCACGATCGACGGGCAGCCCGCCCCGGCGATCAGGTGCATGGGCCCGGTATCGTTGCCGATCGCCGCCCCGGCCTTGCGGGCGATGGCGACGATTTCGGCGAAGCTGGTCTGGCCGGTCAGATCGCGCGCGCGCGAACTGGCGGTGCGGATCGCCTTGCCCAGATCGGCCTCGCCTTTGCCGCCGATCACCACCGGGTTGGCGTTATGCGCCGCCAATTCCTGGGCGAGAGCCGCGTATTTGGCGATCGGCCAGCGCTTCTTGGGCCGGGTGGGCGCCCCGCCGGGGACCAGCAGCACGAACGGATCGGGCAGTTTGAACTTGGCGATATCGGCGTCGAGCCACGACAAATCCGGCGCCGGCACATCCGCGATCCCCGCCATCGCCAATTGGTCGCGCTGGCGGTCGATCGTGTGCATCGTGTCGCGCAAGGGATTGGCGTGGGGATGCGAGGCGCCCGGCGCGATGCCCGACCATTCGGGCCGCCGGCCCGGCCCGATCAGCTTGTGATAAAGGCTGGAGCGCGACGAGGTTTGCAGATCGTAGACGCGCTGGAACCGCCCGGCGCGCAGCATCGAGCGCAACGTCAACATGCCGATCAAATTCAGCTTATGCGGGCGCGTATCGCGCCACACCTGATCGACGAAGGGGCAATTCTCGAAAAACCCCGCATAGGCGGGGGCGGTCAGCAGCGTGATCTTGGCGTTGGGATGCGCTTGGCGGATCGCCTTCATGGGCCCGAGCGCCTGGACCGCGTCGCCCAGCGCGCCGAGTTTGATGACCAGAATACGTTCGTACTCGGCCAGATTCATCCGCCCCAAACCTCCGGCCGCGATTCGCGCAACACCTCCTCGTAAACGTCGAGGGTCGCCGCGCACATGCGTTCCTTGGTGAAACGGTCGTTGATATTGGCGATGGCGTGGCCCGCCAGATCGTCGCGCGCGGCGGTGTCCAGCGCGAGCGCGTGGCGCAACGCCTCAGCCAACTCCCCCGCGTCGCCGGGCTTGAACAGCCAGCCGGTTTCGTTCGGTTTCAGGATTTCGGGCGCGCCGCCATGATCGGGGGCGACCACCGGACGGCCCATCGCTTGGGCTTCGGCCACGACGCGGCCGAACGCCTCGGGATCGGTCGAGGCCGAGACAACAACGTCCGACAACATATAGGCCGCCGCCATGTCGTTGCAGTGATCGACGATGCGCACGATGCCTTCCAGGCCCCGCTTGCGCACCAGCGCTTCCAATTCCTTGCGATAGGCGTAGCGGCCTTGATCGGAGCCGACGAACAGCACGACGATGTCGCGCCGCCCGAGTTTCGCCGCCGCGTCGATCAGCAGCGTCTGGCCTTTCCAGCGCGTCAGCCG
This sequence comes from Pseudomonadota bacterium, assembly GCA_020161965.1. Lineage (GTDB taxonomy): Bacteria > Pseudomonadota > Alphaproteobacteria > CACIAM-22H2 > CACIAM-22H2 > Tagaea. The sequence goes on along the minus strand of JAIUNH010000202.1, from coordinate 231 downwards.
CCCGGGCAGCATCACGACGGGCAAGCCATCGGGCAGGCGCCAATCGCGCGAGAGCTTGATCACCCGCTCGGCCGAGACGCGTGCCGGATCGAAGCGCGACACGTCCACGCCGCGATGGATGGTGCGCAGGATGGCGGGCGGCGTGGCGTAGTGCTTGGTCACATGGCGGGCGATGAAATCGGAGATCGCGATGACGCGCGCCCCTTTCGCCATGATCGAGTTGTACCAACG
>JAIUNH010000201.1 GCA_020161965.1 Pseudomonadota bacterium | reverse complement strand
CCATTGATGGCCGATGCGCGACCGGCGCAGCATTGCACAGATAACGAACGCGCCCGCCATCAGCGCCAAGCCGACGTAATAGAACAACAGCGGCCCGCCGCGCAGATTCCACCATTCACCCGCCGCATCGGCGCGCACCGGCAGGAAGAAACCGCCCGCCTTGCCCGTCCATTCCATATGATCGAAGGCGATGCGCACGAATTCGGCGATCGCGATGGTCAGCATCGCGAAATAGACGCCTTCGATCCCGAAGCGAAAGCCGAGCGCGCCGACGATCAGGCCCAGCGCCACGCATGCCGCAATGGCGGCGATAGCACCCGCCCATGGCCCGATGCCGAATTTCACCCACAACGCCGCCGAGACATAAGCGCCGATGCCGACATAAAGCGCATGGCCGAGCGAGAGCTGGCCCGCAAAGCCCATCATCACGTTCCAGGCTTGGCCGACGAAGGCGAAATAGAAGATCAGGATCAACACCGACAGCAAATAGCGATCGGCGAATAAGGGGGCGATCAGCAACGCGCCGAAGAACAACGCCAATGCGCCACGTGCGCGCGGGTTCGTCGCGTTCCAAATGCGGGCCAGCGCTTTCATTTGCGCTTCCCCAACAGGCCTTGCGGGCGGAACAGCAACACGGCGATCAGCAAGCCGAACGAGAACATGCTTTTCATCGAGGGTGCGAGCAGGAAGCTCGCGAAGGCTTCCGACATGCCGATGACGATGCCCGCGACAAGTGCGCCGGCCATCGAGCCCATGCCGCCGACGATCACGATGGTGAAAGCCAGTAGCGTGAATGCCGGTGCGAGCATCGGTGTGGCATCCGCCAACACGACCATCAGCGCGCCGGCCGCACCCACGCAGGCCATGCCGATGCCGAAGGTCAGCGCGTAGAGATGCTTGACGTCGAGCCCGACGACCGCGGCCCCGGTCAAGTTATCGGCGCAAGCGCGGATCGCCATGCCGGTGCGCGCGAAACGGAAAAACGCGAACAGCAACGCCGACACGACCAGCGACGCGGCGGCGGCGTAGACGCGCACCTTGTCGATCAGCAACGTGCCGATCTCGTAGGAATCGAACGCGTAGGACAGATTCGCGTGGCGCAGATCGGGGCCGAAGATCATCAGCAACCCGTTGACCATGACGATGGCAAGGCCGACCAGCAGGATGAATTGCTCGTGTTCCGGCCGGCCGACGAACGGATCGATCGCATGGCGTTGCAGAAGATAGCCAAGCCCGAAAAACCCCGCAGCGATGGGCAGCATCGAGATCATCGGGTCGATCCCAGCCCAAGCGAAGAACACGAAGGCGAGATACATCGCCACGACCGCGAATTCGCCGTGCGCGAAATTGACCAGCCGGATGACGCCGAAAATCACCGACAGCCCGAGCGCCATCAGCCCGTAGACCAGGCCGGTCAAAATGCCCTGCAGGGCGACGTTGACGTAGAAATCGAAGGGCATCGGGTGCGCGTCGGGACGAAAGAAAAACCCCCTCCGCCGGGACCGGCGAAGGGGGTTTTCCTTTACCCAAACCGCTGCGGCTTGGAAAGGGCGCTTACGCGCGGCCCTGCCAACCCGGCATCGGCAGAACCGGGGCGGCGGCCGAGGAATCGGCCGGCAGAACGACGGTCGGCGTGCGGTTGCGGTTCTGCACCGCCGCCGAGCCGATATTCGGGTTCTGGCCCTTTTCGTCGAACTTGATCGGCCCGCCGATCATCACGTGTTCGGCGATGTCGGTCGCTTTGATCGCCGCCATCAATTGCGGGCCGTTGGTGGTGCCGGCACGCTTGAACGCGTCGGCCGCGATCAGGATCGCTTCGAAGGTGAAGCCGGCGTTGAACGCATCGGCCGCGAAGCGTGTACCCGGATTGGCGGCAAGGAAGGCCGCTTCCAGCGCCTTGGTCATCGCCGAGCGCGGATTGACCCAGGGCAGATTGGAAATATGGAAATCCGCCAGCGGGCCCAGCGCCTGGTAGAATTCCTCGTCATACATGCCGGGGGAGCCGGGCGAGACGATGCCCATCGGTTCGAAACGCTGGCGCACCATGTCGCGCACCAGCTTCACGGCGTCGGACGCGCGCGTGACGACCAGCACGAGGTCGGGGCGCAACGCACGCAGACGCGTGACTTCGACCGACAGATCCTGAGCGCGCGGATCGTAGGCGATGCTTTCGGCCAGCGTGAACGGCAGATTGGCGCGCGGGAACAGCGCGTCCATCGCGCTGCGTTGCGCCTGACCGAACGTGTCGTTGGCGTGCAGGAACACGGCGGTCTTGGGCGCGATCTTCGTCGCCGTGATCGTTTCGCCGATCAGGCGCAGACCGTTGGTCACGAGCTGCGGGCCCGTCTGGAAGTTGCGCACCAGGAATTTGTAGCCCTGCTCGGTGATCGGCGGAGCGGCGGCGATGTTGATGACCAGCGGCACCTGGCGCTGCTCGGCGACCTGGGCGATGGCGAGCGTGTGGCCGGAATCGAACGAGCCGACGAGGCAATGCACGCCGTCATTGATCGCGCGTTCGGCCTGGGTGCGGGCGATATCGGCGTTTGATTCCGTATCGATATGCACGAGCTCGACGCGGTAGCCGAGATCGGACAGCACGCGCGGGGCGGCCAAAGCACCACGATGGCAGCTTTGACCGGCCTGGGCGAAGAAGCCCGAGCGCGGCAGCAACATGCCCACGCGGATCACGGGCGATTGCGCGCGCACGATGCCGGGGGCTGCGAGAAGGGCGGAACCGGCAGCGGCGCCGGCGAGAATGGCGCGGCGGCCGAGTTTTGTCGTCTTGATCACGATGGGACTTCCTCCGGACGAATGGCGAATTAGCCGGGAGTGAAGCGCGCCGCGTGCGGCGGCGTCAAGACTTACCCCACCGCCTGCGGGACCTGCGCGTGTTTCAGCGCCGCCGCTTGGCGCTTGGCGAGGGCCGCAACCGAGAAGCCGTCGATCAGACCGTGGAATTCCCGGTACCAATTGATCTCGGCTTTGAGATGCATGAAGACCGAGCCGAGGCCGATGGCCGCACGATCCATCAGCACGAATTCGCGCGGCGGGGCCACGCCGCCCAATTCGCGCAAACGGCGATGCACCTTCTCCGCCACTTCGCGGCCATAGACGGCCGAATTGGTTTCGGCGACCTGCTTGGCGCGGTCTTCCAAAATCGGCGCGTAGACGAAGCGCGCCCAGCCATTGAGGCACTCGATCATCTCTTTATTGAGATTCGTGAAGCCCCAGCTTTGATAGGCCGACACGGCGAGCGCTTCGTCGCCGTCGCGGATCGCGCGATAGAGATCGATCACCGCGCCGACGAATTTCGCCGGAAAGATCCGCACGCAACCGAAATCGAGCAGATTGACCGTGCCGTCGTCGCGCACCGCGTAGTTGCCCAAATGCGGATCGCCGTGAATGACGCCGCTTTCGTAGAACGGCACGTACCAGGCGCGGAACATCGCGCGCGCGACCTTGTTGCGGAATTCGGGTTCGCGATCGACGACCGTCAACAGCTTGGCACCGTCGAGCCATGTCATCGTCAGCAAGCGCGCGGTCGAAAGTTCCGCGATCGGCTCGGGCACATGAACATGGTCTTCGTCGCGAAGGATATGCGCGTAGAGGCGCATATGCGCCGCCTCGCGGCCATAATCGAGTTCCTCGCGCAATCGCGCCGAAATCTCGGCGAAGATCTGTTCGGTGCGGATCGCGCGATCGTAACGCTCGTAGACGCCGAAGGCGAGTTTGAGCTGTTTCAAATCGGCTTCGACCGCCGATGCCATGTCCGGGTATTGCAGCTTGCACGCGACGACGCGCTCGTCGGGCAAGGTCGCGCGATGGACTTGACCCAGCGACGCGGCGGCCGTCGCTTCGCGCGGGAAATCGCGGAACTTCGCTTGCCAATCGGCCCCGAGCTCGGCGGCCATGCGGCGCTTGACGAACGGCCAGCCCATTGCGGGCGCATCCGATTGAAGCTGCAACAGCTCCTGCACGTATTCGTCGGGCAACGCGTCGGGCACGGTGGCGATCAACTGCGCCACCTTCATCAACGGGCCCTTCAAGCCGCCCAAGGCCGCGTGCAGCTCCGCCGCGTGCTTGGCGCGATCCATTTCCACGCCCAGCACGCGCTCGGCACCCAGGCGCACGGCAAGGCCGCCCATCGCCGTGCCGACGCGCGCATAGCGCGCGAGACGCCCGCCGAGCGAGTTGGTTTCGCGACTCAGGACAGCGTTTCCAACTCGTCGATGAAGCCTTCGACCAGCGATAGGCCCTGGCGCCAGAACGCCGGATCGGCGGCGTTCAAACCGAAGGGTGCCAACAGTTCCTTGTGCCGCTTGGTGCCGCCCGCGCGCAGCATGTCGAGATATTTCTCGGCAAAGCCCGACGGCGTTTTCGCATAAAGCGCGTAGAGCGAGTTCACCAAGCAATCGCCGAACGCGTAAGCGTAGACGTAGAACGGCGTGTGCACGAAATGCGGGATATAGGTCCAGTACCACGCATATTCGGGATCGTAGCGGAACGCCGGCCCCAGGCTTTCGACCTGCACTTCCATCCAGATTTCGCCGATACGCTGCGGCTCCAATTCGCCCTGGCGGCGCTCGGCGTGCAAGCGGCGTTCGAACTCGCAGAACGCGACTTGGCGCACGACCGTGTTGAGCATGTCTTCGACCTTGCCTGCGAGCATCGATTTGCGGCGCTTGGGATCCTTCGCGTCGTCGAGCAGCTTGCGGAAGGTCAACATCTCGCCGAACACCGACGCCGTCTCGGCGAGCGTCAGCGGCGTGTCGGCCAGCAAATGCCCCTGCCCGGCCGCGAGCACTTGGTGCACGCCGTGGCCGAGTTCATGGGCGAGCGTCATCACATCGCGCGTCTTGCCCTGGAAATTGACCAGCAGATAAGGATGCGCCGACGGCACGGTCGGATGCGCGAAGGCGCCCGGCGCCTTGCCCGGCCGCACGCCAGCATCGATCCAGGCATTGTCGAAGAAGCGCTTGCCGACCTTCGCCATGTCGGGGCTGAACGCGGCATAGGCGGTCAGCACCGTATCGCGCGCGGCGTTCCAATCGAAATCGCGCTCGTCGGAACTGGGCAGCGGCGCGTTGCGATCCCAATAGTCGAGCTTGTCGACGCCGAACCATTTCGCCTTCAGCGCGTAATAACGATGCGACAGCTTGGGATAGGATTGGCGCACCGCGCCGATCAACGCGTCGACGACTTCGTCTTCGACCCGGTTGGCAAGATTGCGCGAGGAAATGGGGGCCGCGTAACGGCGCCACTTGTCCTCGATCTCCTTGTCCTTCGCGAGCGTGTTGGTGATCAGCGCGAACAAGCGCCCGTTATCGCCCAACGTTTTGCCGACGGCTTTCGCGGCCGCTTTACGCACCTTGCCGTCGCGGTCGGACAGAAGATGGAACGCCTCGGCCGACGTCATCGTCTTGCCGTTCACGTCGAAGCGCAGACCCGCCATCGTTTCGTCGAACAGCCGCGTCCACGCCGCACGGCCCGCGACGTATTTTTCGTGCAGCAGCTTTTCCATCTCGTCGCCGAGCTGGTGCGGACGGAAGGCGCGCAGATCGCGCAGCCACGGCGCGTAATGCATCAGCTCCGGCGATTTCAGCTTGGCGGCGATATCGGCTTCGTCGAGGCGGTTGAGTTCCAGGGTGAAGAACAGCGTGCGGCTGGAGATGCCGTTCACCCGCTCCTGGACCGTCTGGTAGAATTTCGCGATCGTCGAATCCGCTTGGTTGCCGGCATAGGTCAGGTCCGCGAAGGACGTGATCCGCGACAAAGATTCTTCCAGCGTCTCGAATTCGGCGATCGCCTTGCCCAGGGCCGCACCGCTCAAGCACGCCAATTTTCCTTCGTAGCGGGCTTGGAACGCCTCCGAATCCTTCTCCGCCTTCGCGAAGGAAGCGGCCAGTTCGGGCGAATCGCGGCCCGGGAACAGATCGCGCAAATCCCATTCGGGCAGCGAGGTTTTGGCGGCGGCGGAAACGGTCATGGACGGGGTTCCTGAAAACGGGCCGATAAGCTATTTCATGGATATAAGCCGGTCGCCCTGTCGAGAAAAGACTTGGCGAGAAAAGACCCCGGCCGGCGAGGAACCCCCGAATGATCGTGCCCCCCACCGATTTCGATAAATGCCCCAGCCTGCTCAGGGTCTTTTTGGACCAGGCGAAGAAGCGCGCCGACCGGCCCTTCCTGATCGCCAAACAGGGCGGCGAATGGAAAGCCCTGACTTGGGCGCGAACCGAGGCGCAGATCCGCGCATTGGCAGCGGCCCTGGTGAAGCTGGGCGTGGGGTGCGGCGATCGCGTGGGCCTGATCGCCGAGAACCGGCCTGAATGGGTGATCGCCGATCTCGCCATCATGGCGGCGGGGGCGATCTCGGTGCCGACCTACACGACCAATACAGTCGAGGATCATCTGTTCATCCTGTCGAACGTCCACGCCAAGGGCGTGATCGTTTCGACCAAAGCGCTGGCCGAGAAAGCCGTCGCCGCCGCGCGCCAATCGCCCGGCTGCCGCTTCGCCATCGCGATGGAAAAGCCTTCCTACGCGCAGGATATGGGAATCGAAATTCTGTCCTGGGACGACGCCCAGACGCTGGGCAAGACGGCGCCCGATCCGACCGACACCGCGAATGCGGGCTTGATGCGCGACGATATCGCCTGCGTGATCCACACCTCGGGCACGGGCGGCAAACCCAAGGGCGTGATGCTCCATCACGGCGCCATTCTGCGCAATTGCGACGGCGCGTGGGACATTTTCACCGCCCTCGATCCCGGCGAGGAGACGTATCTCTCCTTCCTGCCGCTGTCGCATTCCTACGAGCACACGGTGTGCATGGGCTTCATGATCGGCATCGGTGCCACGATCTATTTCGCCGAAGGGATCGACAAGCTCGGCTCCAACATGGTCGAAGTGCGCCCCACGATCATGACCGCCGTGCCCCGGCTTTACGAAGCCCTGCATGCGCGCATCACCCAAGGGCTGAAGCGCGAGAAGCCGCTCAAGCAATTCCTGTTCGCCAAGACGATCGAGCTCGGCACCAAGCGCTATGAAGGCGAACGCTTGAACCTGCTGGAATGGATCGCGGACCGCGTGCTGGAAAAACTGGTGCGCGACAA
>JAIUNH010000200.1 GCA_020161965.1 Pseudomonadota bacterium | reverse complement strand
CCACCTATCTCTACAAGCTCACCAACAAGCTCGGCGTGCCGTCTTACCAGTTGATGGCCGTGGTCGTGGTCGTCATCATCGCCATCACTGCGCCACTGGTGTTCATACAGCGCCTGCTGCTGCGCCAGGCGCAGCGCTACGTCTCTGTGCGCGGCAAGGGCCAGAAGTCCCAGGCCCTCCGGCTGCACGGCTGGCGCTGGATCGCTTTCGCCCTCGTCATCATATGGCTCGTTTTCACCGTCGTGGTGCCGCTGTCCGGTATCGTGCTGCGTTCCTTCGTCGTCACCTGGGGAGAAGGCGTCAGGCTTCTCGACGTGCTGACGCTCGATCACTATCGCGAGCTGCTCGATTATCCGAACGTCATTCGCGGCATCGTCAACACGCTCGGCATCGGTGTTATCGGCGGTGCGGCCGCCGTCATGATCGCGACGGTATGCTTGGCGCCGCCGCGCATTTCCTCGGGCGCGTTGATCAGCATATTCATCACGATGGGGGCACCACACATATGCGTCACCCCCTCGTTCTTAATGGCGCCGAAAATATGGGGCGCATCGATGCGGCGCAGGCACACATTCGTGCCGGCCATCGCCGCGATCGTCCAGGGGAAGCACCAGCCGTTGCAGTGGAACATCGGCAGCGTCCACAGATAGACCGGATGGTGCGCGAGGTTCCAAACCATCACATTGCCGACCGCGTTCAAATACGCGCCGCGATGGTGATAGACGACGCCTTTCGGGTTGCCGGTGGTGCCCGACGTGTAGTTCAGCGCCAGCGCATCCCATTCGTCACGCGGCTTCAGCGGCTTGAAATCGATATCGCCGCCGGCGACGAATTCCTCGTACTCGATCTTGCCCAGGCGCTTGCCGCCGGGGCCTTCGGGATCGTCGATATCGACGACGATGATCTTGCGCTTGGTTTTGGCCAGCGCTTTTTCGATCACGGGTGCAAATTCGGTGTCGGTCAGGATCAGCTTCGTTTCGCCGTGATCGAGCATGAAGGCGATCGTCTCGGCATCAAGACGGATATTCATCGCGTTGAGCACGGCGCCGGCCATCGGCACGCCGAACGCGGCTTCGTAAGCCGCCGGGATATTCGGCGCCATCAACGCGACCGTGTCGCCGCGCTTGATTCCGGCTTTCGATAAGGCCGAAGCGAGGCGCCGGCAACGCGCATGGGTTTCGGCCCAGTTGCGGCGAATTTTGCCGTGCGCCACGGCCAGGCGCTTGGGCCAGGTCGCGGCGGCACGCGACAGGAAGGTAACGGGAGAGAGCGGCTCGTAATTCGCGGCGTTGCGGCCCAGATCGGCTTCCCATTTGGACGCTTTCGCTTTCGCCGCTTTCTTTTTCGCCGCCATCGCCGACTCCTTCGCTACTTCGGAGCCGGATTTTTCGATACCCGCCAGCGGCTTGGCAACAAGTTTCAAAACCCGGAACCGGCCTTGGCCGCATAATTTAGGTAAACGGGGATGGTGACGGCATTGTCACCCCGTCCGAAGAACCGCACGACAAACCGTCGAAGGGGGATTGCTTCGAAATCGCTGCGGTCGTTTATAATACAACTCACGAGATGTAACCCCCTCAACGTCTTGTGTCGAGCTGCGCCATGATCGCCGGCAACGACCGCCCTGCTCCATCTTGGACAACCGTCGGCGTTTGGATCGCCGCGACGATCCTGTCGTCGCTGCTGGTCTGCGCGGCGGTCGTGGCGATGCATTCGGCCAATCAGAAGGCGCTGCGCGAAGCGACGGAAGTCGTCGGCGATTTGCGCGAAGCGCGCCTCAATTTGATCCGCGGCACGGTGGATCTGCGCATATCCATGTTGTCGCCGGAGATCGGGCGGCGCGAGCGCGCACTCGCCCAGCTTCAGCAGGCGAAACGCGATTTCGACGCCATCCATGCGGCGAACTCGCCCGACGCTCAAGCGCTCGACGCCGAGTTTGCGAATTTCATCGCCGCTTTGAATCGCACATTGACCGACGGCGACGATCCAAACGTGCTGACCGGGATGCGCGCGGCCTATCAAGCGCTCGACGACCGTCTGGCGCGCATCGACGCCGCCAAACTTCGGGCGATCGACGAACTCGCCGCCGACCAGGATCGGATATTCCAACTCGTGCTTGCGGCCGCGATCCTGTTGATGGGAGCGACCAGCATCGCCACCGTATGGTCCGCCCGGCAGCGCTATCTGACGATCGTATCGCTGCGCGACAGCGAAGAGCGGTTCCGCCGGATGTTCGATCTGTCGCCGTTGCCCAAAGCACTCGTCGATACACAAGGCAACGTGCTCGCGTTGAATCGAGCTTTCACATTGATCTTCGGCTATGCGCGCGACGAGATCACGACGCTGGACGAATGGCGCCGGCGGGCCTATCCGCCGGAGGCCGATCGCGAGCGCATCACCGCGCGCATGGCGGCGCATATGGAGGAAGCGCGGCGCAGCGGCTTCGCCGAGCCCCAGGAAATCACGATCGTACGCAAGGACGGGACGCGGCGCGAAATGCTGCTGTCGGCGATGCCGTTGGAAGGCGGCATTCTGGCGAGCTTCACCGATATCACCGAACGCAATCGCGCGGAGAAGGCGCTGCACGAAGAGGCTGTGCGATCGAATGCGGCGCGCCAGACCTTGGCGGCGGCGCTGGGTGCGATGACCGACCCCGTCGCCGTCATCGACACCAAGGGTAATTTCATCCACTCCAACAAAGCTTTCGCGATGTCGCAAGGCTATGCCGAAAGCGAAGATCTCCCGTCGCGTATCGATCTGCTGCCGGATGGGCGCAATCTTTATACGCCCGGCGGCAAAAAATTGCCGCGCGAGGAATGGCCAATCCTGCGCGCGCTGCGCGGCGAAACCTGCGTCGATCTCGACTACGAAGTCCGGCACAGCGACGGGCGCCCCAACTGGTACGCCAGCATCAACGCTGCCCCGATCCGCGACGCTTCCGGCGCCGTCACCGGCGCGGTTCTGGTCGCGCGCGATCATACGCGTCAGCATAACGCGGAAATGGCGTTACGCGCGGAGATGCGCAAATCCGACGCCGCGCGCATCGACGCGGAGAACTCGCGCACCCGGCTGGAAGCGGCGCTGAGCGCCATGTCGGACGCCGTGTGCATCGGCGATACGCAAGGCCGCTTCATCCATTTCAACACGGCGTTTCTGCGTTTCCACCGCATCGACGAAAGGCTGGCATGCCCGCCGCGCCAATCGGAATTCATGCAGCTGATCGAGTTGCTGGACGAGGACGGCAATCCGCTGCCGGCCGAACGCCGGCCGTTGGCGCGCGGGCTGGCGGGGGAAATCAATACGGATCTCGAATTCCGGGTCCGCCGGAGGGATACGGGCCGGACCTGGATCGGCAGCTACAACACCGCCCCCATCCGCGACCGCGACGACGAGATCGTCGGCGCCATCGTCACCGCGCGCGATATCACGCAACGCAAAGCCGATGAAACCAAGCTTCTGGAATCGCAAAGCCAGCTCGCCCAAGCGCAGAAGATGGAGGCGGTCGGCCAGTTGACCGGCGGCATCGCCCACGACTTCAACAATCTTCTGGCCGTGATCATCGGCAATCTCGATCTTCTGCGCGCGGGCGAAACCGAGGACGCGGCGGAGATGCTCGACACCGCGATCCACGCCGCCAATCGGGGGGCCGAACTCACGCGTCGATTGCTCGCCTTCTCCCGCCGTCAGACGCTGCAGCCGCGCCATGTCGATCCCAATGCGCTGGTCGATAGCTTGGTGACTTTGCTCAAGCGTACGCTCGGCGCCAATATCGAGGTCGAAGTGCGCCTGTCGTCCGAGGTCGGCGGCGTGATCGCCGATCCCGCCCAGCTCGAAAGCGCGCTGCTAAACCTCGCCGTCAACGCGCGCGACGCGATGCAAGGCGGCGGGCGCCTGACGGTCGCCACAAGGCGCGTCGAGCTCGACGCGGATTACGCCAGTCTGCGCAGCGACGTGACGCCCGGGCTTTACGAAGCCATTTCCGTCACCGATACGGGGGCCGGCATGCCGCCGGACGTGGCGGCGCGCGCCTTCGAACCCTTCTTCACGACCAAGGGCGTGGGCAAGGGCAGCGGCCTCGGCCTCAGCATGGTCTATGGTTTCGCCAAGCAATCGGGCGGGCACGCGTCGATCTATAGCGAGCCCGGCCGGGGCACGACGGTGACGATCTATTTGCCCCGCCACCAGATCGATCGTCGCGGCACCGTGGGCGCAGCGCCATCCGAAGTGCGCGTGCGCGGCACCGGCCAAAGCATTCTGATCGTCGATGACAATCCCGATATCTGCAGGCTGGTCCGCGCTCAGCTCAAATCGCTCGGCTACGACGTGACGGTCGCGGGCGACGGCCCGCAAGCCCTGGCGCTGCTCGCCGAGGGGCTGGCGCCGGCGGTGCTGCTGACCGACATCATGATGCCCGGCGCCATGGACGGCACCGCGATCGCCGCCGAAGTGCGCAAACTGCATCCGGCAATGCCCGTCGTTTATATGTCGGGCTATGCCGAAGGCGGGGAATCGCGCGAGCGGATCGTCGCCGACGGCTACGCGTTCCTGCAAAAGCCGTTCACCAAGGCCCAACTCGCCGAGGCGATCGCCGGCGCCCTCGATTCACGCGGACGCGGCGCATGACGGCCGGGCGCCGCCTTGTCGTCTGCGACGACGAACCGGAATTCCGCAACTATATCCGGCGCGCCGCCGAAGCATCGGGATTCGACGTCCGCGAAACCGGCGATCCGATGGGTTGCGCCGATCTGGTGCGCGATTTCGCGCCGGAGATCCTGGTACTCGACATCGTCATGCCGGATATGGACGGGATCGAGGTTCTGACGGCGATCGCGGCGACCGGCTTTTCGGGGCGGGTGCTGCTGTGCAGCGGATACGACCCCAACTACATGACGTCGGCCGCGCGGCTGGCCGCGATCAAAGGTGTGCGCACCGAAATCCTGTCCAAGCCCGTCCGGCTGGACGCGTTGAAAGCGGCACTGGCCTGAGGCAAAGCGGCGCAGGGGCCCGCCTTATGCCGCCCCTTCCAAAGCGGCGCCAAGGCGGGCACATTTCCCGTCAATAAAGAGACAGGGAGTGCCATGCCGAACTACGCCGAGATTCATGCCCGTTCGCGCAAGGACCCGGAAGGCTTCTGGGCCGAAATCGCGCAAGGCATCGACTGGACCAAGAAATGGGACCGCGTGCTCGACGAATCCCGCCCGGTCCAGCGCTGGTTCGCGGGCGGCGAGATGAACACGTGCTGGAACGCGATCGACCGGCATGTCGCCGCCGGGCATGGCGGCCGCGTTGCGGTGATCTATGATTCGCCCGTCACGAACACGATCCGCAGCTTCACTTACGCCGAGATGCAAAAGCGCGTCGCGTCGTTCGCCGGCGCGTTGAAGGCCAAAGGTGTAACGCGCGGCGACCGCGTCATCGGTGGCCAGTCGTACGCGGACCTCGCCTCGGACCGGAGCCGGCGGCCCGATGTCGAGTCCGCCGATCAGACCGAGATGGATGTACAGCGTGCGATCGTGCTCGAAATCACAGAACAGCTGCTTCCCGTGGGCCCACGCAGCGACCATGGTCGTGCCGTCGAGCAGAGCTGCGCTTGCAGCGAAGCGGCCCTGGGGACTGCTGACGCGTACGCTGCGCCCGCCGAAGCTGTCATTGAGCAGTCCGGCGAGGCGGTGCAGGGTGTGACCTTCGGGCATCTCACTGAATCTGTCGGTCTGAGGCCATAGGCTGACAACTATGACAGGTGCTCCTGCCCGCGGGGTCGACCCCCGCGAGCTCTGGCCCCGCGATTTCGGCCGCGACGGAGTCTCCGGACTTCTCACCCTGGATCGCGCGATGCGGGCGCGCGACATCTCCCGGCCCGATGACGAAGACGAGCGGATGGCCCTCGACGTGCTCGAGAAGCTACTGGCCCGCGTCGACGGCCGCCGCTAGACCCACCCCACTAGGTGACGACCACCTCGACAGCAACACCCAACGCCTCGTACGTCGCCCGCGCCCGCGCGTCCCTGGTCGCCAGGGTCGCGCCATGCTCACGAGCAGCCAGTGCCATCAAGCCGTCATAGGTGGCGCCTCCGGCAATCCCGCTGCCGGACAGCTCTCGGTGAACCGTCTGTGCTGCATCGGCGGACAACACCAGCACCCCGCCGAAGCTCTCGTCGATAAGCACGACGGCATCGCCGGGGGCGACGCGTGAATTGCCAGGAAGCCTGGTCAGAACGGAATACGTCTCGGCGAGTGCGTGGCCGCTGACACTCAGTGCGCGACCACGCGCCCACTCAGCGACGGCGTCGTGGTGCTGGTGGGAAGCTACCAGCAGTGGCACCGCGACACTCGTGTCCACCGACACTGGTGGATCGGTCACCGGTGAATCGGTCACCGCCGACCTGAGTCGATCAGCGCGTACATCAGATCGTCGGTGACCTCCACGTCGCCGCGCGCCACGAGCCGACCGTCTGGCTCCCGCTCCAATCGGGCCGTCCGCCCGCCAGGTGTCACCTGCACACCGGTCCCGTACGGCGAGATGTCAACCTTGGTGCCGGGCGTCAGGCCGAGCGCGTCACGAAGATGCTTGGGAAGCACGATGCGTCCCCCGGAGTCGATGATGGCCTCCATGGGAACAGGCTACCAGCGAGATCCCAGCGGCTCCCGGTCGCTGGCGAGGCGATCCGCTAGCGGCCCGCCTCGTAGTCGGCGAGCAGGTCGATCCGGCGCTGATGTCGGGCGTCCCCGCTGAAGGCCGTCTCCAGGAACAGCTCGATGAATCCGGTCGCCTCTTCCGGGGTGTGCATCCGGCCTCCGACCGAGATCACGTTGGCGTCGTTGTGCAACCGGCCGAGCTTGGCGGTCTCTTCGCTCCAGGCCAGCGCGCAGCGCACGCCGTCGACCTTGTTGGCTGCGATCGCCTCGCCGTTGCCCGAGCCGCCGATCACGATGCCGAGCGAGCCGGGATCGTCGACGACCGCCTGCGCCGCCGGGAGGCAGTAGACCGGATAGTCGTCCTCCGGGTCGTACTCCGCCGGCCCGTGGTCGACGACCTCGTATCCCTTGGCGGTCAGCTCACTCACCAAGTGCTGCTTGAGTTCGAATCCGGCGTGGTCGGTGCCGATGTGTACGCGCATGGCAGCAGTGTGCCAGGTGGATCCGACGCGCCCGTTCAGAGGTGCCCGCCCGAGCCGACGACGCTGCCGAG
>JAIUNH010000199.1 GCA_020161965.1 Pseudomonadota bacterium | reverse complement strand
CAGCAAACGCACATTGCCGTTCGACAAGGGCGACAGCAGATAGCGTGTTTTAAGGCGCGTCAGCCCCGCGACCGTATCGGGCCACGGATCGAGCCGGTGCCACGCGAAATTCAAATCGTCGATTTCGGGCTCGCTCAGCGCCAACCCGTATTTGCCGAGCAGATCGACCAGCGTTTCGCGATGAAGCGTATCGAGCTTCGCGTAAGGCCGGTGCCCCGCCCGCACCACTTCCATCGACGGTTGGTAATTGCCGCGCCAATCGTCGGCGAAGGCGAAGAAGTCGAAGCGCTTGCCTTTGGCCAGTGCGGCACGCGCCACGTCGCGCGCGATCGCCGCGCGCCAATCCACGCAAGTGCCGAAAACGTCGAACAGCAGGGCGACGGGCTTGGTCATCGGGCCCTTCGCGTAGCAGAGGATGGCGCAAGGGACAAGCGTCGGGGTAGGTTGGTGCCATGAAAAGCAAACTCCCCGCACCCGCCCTGCTCGTCGATCTCGCCCGCGAAGCCGGTGCCCGTTTCGCCGCCGTGCCCGTTTCGCGTTTTCCGGTGGGGGCCGCCCTGGTGGGGGCGACGACCGGCAAGGTCTATTTCGGCGCCAATTTCGAAATCGCCGGCCCGTCGATCGCCCAGACCGTGCATGCCGAGCAAGCCGCCTTCGTCAATGCGTGGCATGCGGGCGAGCGCGGGGTTGCGGCGCTGGCGGTCACGCATAATCCCTGCGGGCATTGCCGCCAGTTCCTGGCCGAAACGCTGGGCGCGGATTTCCCGATCTATGTCGCCGGCGAAAAGCCCGCGACGCTGACGACGCTGCTGCCACGCGCCTTCGGGCCGCGCGATCTGGGCAAATCGAAGCCGCTGATGGCGACCGCACCGGTCAAGCTGGCGCTTGCCGGAAAGCACGACGCGTTGACGGCGGCGGCCTTGGATGCCGCGCGCAAATCCTACGCGCCGCATACCAAAGGCCATATGGGCGTGGCGCTGGAACTCAAAGACGGTCGTGTCTTCGCCGGGCGCTATGCGGAGAGTGCCGCCTATAACCCGTCGCTGCCCGCCCTGCAGTCGGCGCTGATCCTGCGCCACCTTGCGGGCGCCAAATCGCCGATCGCGCGCGCGGCGATCGTGGGATCGCGCAAGGCGCAGTTCGACGAAACCTTGCGCGCCCAGGAAATGCTCGCCTGGCTCGCACCCAAGGCGAAGGTGGCGGTCGCCCTCGCCTAATGGATATCGTCGGCCGTTTCGATGGCCTTGACGAGTTTCGCGGCGGTGAAGCCCTTCTTCTTGGCAGCCGAGATGATCACCTTCTCGCGCCGGACCAGCAGGTCGATCATCTTGGGGATCTTGGCGATCGCCTCGGGCGGGATGACGACCGCGCCATGACGATCGGCGTGGATCAGATCGCCTGACTCCACTTCCATCCCGTGCACGCTGACCGGTTCGCCGAACGATACCGAATGCACCCAGGCATGCGACGGGCCGACCGAGCCCGCCAACGCCTGGAAACCGCGCGCCCAGACATGCGTGTCGCGGATCGAACCGTCGGTGACGACGCCAAGTGCGCCGAGGCCGCGATGGATATTCGACTGCACCTCGCCCCAGAACGCGCCGAAGCCCTTGGGGTCGTCGAGATCTTCGATCACCACGATCGACGGGCGCGGGCCGCCGTTCTCGATGTAGTCGTAATAGTCGATCTTCGAGCGTTTGGACGCGGCCTTGTCGAGCGTCGATTTTGTCCGCGCGCGGATTTTGACCGTGCGCGCATAGCCGACGATGGGCTTGGCGTTCGGGTACTGGCAGACCAGCGGTGCGGTCGTGAAATAGCGCGTACGCCAGCGCGGGTCGATGACCTCCAGCGCGTTGCAGATCGTGGGCGTGTCCCACTTCGTGAGACGTTCCAGCGCCTTATTGTCGGCCATGTTTCCCCCTAGGCTTTGTTCACCGAACCTTAAGCACTCCCGGCCTTCACTGCAATCCGCACCGCCATGACCGCCCTCATTCCAACACCGCGCGCGCAAAAGTTGCTCGACCTTTGGCAGGCGAAGCGCCGCGACGGGCTGTTGCCCGCGCGCCGCGATTTTACGTTCGAGGATTTCCGGCCCTGGCTCGGCTGGCTCACGCTGCTTGAAGTTCGCGACGGCGGTTCGGATTTCTATTTCACGCTGCACGGCACCGCGGCGGTCGATCGCTACCGCTTCGACATGACCGGCCGCAAGGCGAGCGAGTTGCCCGCCCATTGGAGCAAGGCGATCATCGACGGCTATCGCGATGTTGCGCGCATCGGCCAACCAGCACTCAGCCGGCACCGGCTGAAGGATGCGCAATTCGAATATAGCTGGCTGCGCCTGTTGCTGCCCTGCGCCGATGACGGCCGCAATGTCGACCGCATCATCGCGCTGATCGAGGATATCGAATACGTGACGAAGTCGCCCGCGCTATAAAGGCGGGCGATGGAATGGTTCGTCCCATGACTTGGTATGTCTACGTGATCGTGAACGCTTCGCGCATCGCCTATACCGGCGTCGCTGCCGACGTGACGCTGCGGCTTTCGCAGCATAACGGCGAGAAACGCGGCGGTGCCAAGTTCACGCGCGGACGCGGGCCTTGGCGCATCGCGCATGTCGAAGGGCCGATGACGAAGGGCAACGCGCTGCGGCGCGAAGCCGCGATCAAGAAGGATCGCGCGTTCAAAAAGTCCCTTAAGACTTCGCCAATTCGTCGAACGCCTTGAGGCGCGCGAGGACCGCCGGCATTTCCTTGATCGGCACCATGTTCGGCCCGTCGGACGGTGCCGAGTCCGGGTCCTGGTGCGTTTCCATGAACACGACGGCCACACCCACGGCGATCGCGGCGCGCGCGAGGACGGGCACGAATTCGCGCTGCCCGCCCGAGGACGTGCCCTTCCCGCCCGGCTGCTGCACCGAATGCGTGGCGTCGAACACGACCGGATAGCCGCTCTCCGCCATCGTCGGCAACGCGCGCATGTCGGAGACGAGCGTGTTGTAGCCGAAGGAAACGCCGCGCTCGGTTTGCAGCACCTTGTCGTTGCCGGTACTCGCGACCTTGGCGACGACGTTCTTCATGTCCCAGGGTGCGAGGAACTGACCCTTCTTCACATTGACCACGCGGCCGGTGTTCCCGGCGGCCAATAGCAGATCGGTCTGGCGGCACAGGAAGGCCGGAATCTGCAGCACGTCGACCGCTTCGGCGACGGGCGCGCATTGCGCGGCGTCGTGCACGTCGGTCAGCACGGGGCAGCCGTATTTCTCGCGCACGTCGACGAGGATCGGCAGGCTCTTTTCCATGCCCAGCCCGCGACCGGCCGTCACCGACGTGCGGTTCGCCTTGTCGAAGCTGGTTTTGTAAATCAGCGGAATACCGAGCTTACCGGTGATCTCCACCAACGCGTGGCTCATTTCCAGCGCATGCGCACGGGATTCGAGCGCGCACGGCCCCGCGATCAGCGCGAAGGGCTTGTCGTTGCCGACGAGGAAATTGCCGATGGGAACGTGTTTGGGTGCCGTCGTCATCGCGCTCAAACCAATCGGCTCTGCACCAGGGCCGCTTTCACGAAGCTCGCGAACAGCGGATGCGGATCGAAGGGCTTCGATTTGAGCTCCGGGTGGAACTGCACGCCCACGAACCACGGGTGATCGGGGATCTCGACGATCTCCGGCAATTGCCCGTCGGGCGACATACCCGAGAACCGGAGCCCCGCGCGTTCGAGCTGCGTCTTGTAATTGACGTTCACCTCGTAGCGATGGCGATGGCGTTCCTGAATGCGGCTCGCCCCGTAAATCTCGGCCACGCGACTGCCGGAAACGAGATCGCATTCGTAAGCGCCCAGGCGCATCGTGCCGCCCAGATTGTCGCCCGCCCCGCGCCGTTCCAGCGAATTCCCGCGCGTCCATTCGGTCAGCAGACCGACGACCGGCTCGGGTGTGGGCCCGAATTCGGTCGTGCTCGCGCGCTGCAAGCCGACGAGATTGCGCGCCGCTTCGATGCACGCCATCTGCATGCCGAAGCAGATGCCGAAATACGGCACCTTCTTTTCGCGCGCGTAGCGCACCGCGCGGATCTTGCCTTCGGCGCCGCGTTCGCCGAACCCGCCGGGTACCAGGATCGCGTCGGCGTCGTCCAACGCCGAGAACGCCGGCTCGATGCCTTCGAACAGCTCGCTCTCGATCCAGTTGAGATTGACGCGCACGTTGTTGGCGACACCGCCATGGGCGAGCGCTTCGGCGAGCGACTTATAGGCGTCGAGCAGATTGGTATATTTGCCGACGATCGCGATATTCACCTCGCCCTCGGGCTCGGTGATGCGCTTGACGATATGCGCCCAGCGGCTCAGATCGGGCTCCGGCTGCGGCAGGCCGAAATGGCGCAGCACTTCGCGGTCGAAGCCTTCGCGGTGATAGGCGATCGGCACTTCGTAGATGGTGCGCGCGTTGAGCGCGGGGATCACCGCTTCCTCGCGCAGATTGCAGAACAGCGCGATCTTCTTGCGCGCCGAGGCCGGGATTTCGTGTTCCGAGCGGCACAGCAGAATGTCGCAGCGGATGCCGACCGATTGAAGTTCCTGCACCGAATGCTGCGTGGGCTTGGTCTTGAGCTCGCCCGCCGAGGCGATCCACGGCACCAGCGTCAAATGCACGAAGCACGCGCGCTCGCGGCCGAGCTCGTTGCCGAGCTGGCGGATCGCTTCGAGGAACGGCAGGCTTTCGATATCGCCGACCGTGCCGCCGACTTCGCAGAGCAGGAAATCGGTGTCGCCCAGATCGTTGGTGACGAATTCCTTGATCCCGTCGGTGACGTGCGGAATGACCTGGACGGTCGCGCCCAGATAGTCGCCGCGCCGTTCCTTGGCGAGGATGTTCGAATAGATGCGCCCGGTCGTGATGTTGTCCGATTGCCGGGACGCGACACCGGTGAAGCGCTCGTAATGGCCGAGATCGAGGTCGGTCTCCGCCCCGTCGTCGGTTACGTAGCACTCGCCATGTTGATACGGGCTCATCGTGCCCGGATCGACGTTGAGATAGGGGTCGAGCTTGCGTAGGCGGACTTTATAGCCGCGTGCTTGCAGGACCGCGCCGAGAGCTGCGGAGGCCAGACCCTTACCGAGAGAAGAGACCACGCCGCCGGTGATAAAGATGAACCGCGTCATGGAAGGCCGTTCTAGACCCCGGTCGCGCGGAACCCAAGCGATTCCGACGCGAAGCCGTGGACTTATCTACAGAATTTCGATGTTGACGCGTTTCGGGGCCAGGGTCGGATATTGGCCCCGAGTCGCATCGGCGATTCGCGCGGGAAAGTTTAGCGCGCGACAGGCGGCGCGGGCGCTGCCGGAACCGCCGGTGCCGCGGGCGCAGTGGGAATCGGCCCATCCATCACGGCGGGGGCACGGCGCGTATGGCCGCCGGCGAGGATCGCCAGCGTCAGGCTCGTCACCATGAAAGCGCCCGCCAGGATCGCCGTGGTGCGCGTCAGCAGGTTCGCCGTACCCCGCGCGCTCATGAAGCCGCCCATGCCGCCCGAACCGCCGCCGCCAAGACCCAGCCCACCCCCTTCGGAGCGTTGGACGAGCACCACGCCCACCAGGGCGAGGGCGATCAGCAGATGAACGACGGTCAGAACGAGTTCCATGAGGCGAGGATACTTTCGGTTCAAAAAGCCGGGCGGTTCGGAGAAGCCGGGTATTTAGCCCGCCAAGCGCCCCGGGTAAAGAGAGGCCGTCCCTTATAACTGTTTCCTATAAACGAACAAAGTTTTCAAAATTCGACGAATTGTAAAACAGTGCTGCCGGGACCAATTTCTCCTTCGAACGCGGCGGTCCTTCGCCGCACCAACGAACGGAAGGAACTCCCCCATGATCACGATCCGCCCCTCCGAAGAACGCGGCCCCGCCGATTTCGGCTGGCTCAAGGCGCGCCATAGCTTCTCGTTCGGGAACTATTACGACCCGCGCCATATGGGCTTCCGCAACCTGCGCGTCATCAACGAAGACCGCGTCGCGGCCGGTGCGGGCTTCCCCACGCATGGTCATCGCGACATGGAAATCGTGACCTATCTGCTCGACGGCGAACTCGAGCATAAGGATTCGATGGGCAATGGCGAGGTGATCCGGCCCGGCGAAGTCCAGGCGATGAGCGCGGGTACGGGCGTGTTGCATTCGGAGTTCAACCCCTCCGATGCCAACCCGACGCATCTGCTGCAGATCTGGCTGTTGCCCGACAAGCAGGGCCACACGCCGCGCTACGACCAAAAGGTGTTCAGCCGCGACGAGAAGCTGAACAAACTCCGCTTGGTCGTGTCGCCCGACGGCGCCGACGATTCGATCTTCATCCACCAGGATTCGAAGATCTACGCGTCGATCCTCGAAGCGGGAAAGAGCGTGTCGCTCGATCTCGCGCCGAAGCGCCATGCCTGGGTGCAGGTGGCGCGCGGCGAAGTGGCGCTGGGCGAGAACGTGCTGAAAGCCGGCGACGGTGCCGCGATCAGCGATCTCGCCAAGCTGGAGATCAAGGGCATCGCGGACGCCAGCGAGTTCCTGGTCTTCGATCTGAACTGACGCGTCAAGCGGCGGCGGGCATCCCTCACCCGCCGTCGCCGACCAGCAGGAACGGCGCCCAGAAGATCGGGTGGGCATAGACGAAGCCCGCCCCGTCGGGGCCCGTGCCGATCAAGCCCAACATCGATTGACGCAAAGCGGTGGCCCGATCGAGTTTCGGGTTCGCCGCTTGGCGCGCGAACAAATCGGTCGTCAGCGTGCGCGCCGAGACGGTTTCGACCGGCCAGGACGTGACCAGCAACGCCCGCGCCCCGGCATAGAAGAACGCGCGACCGAGGCCGGAGATCGCTTCGGCCCCTTCCCCGTCGCCCGACGCGGTGTTGCACGCCGACAGCACGACCCAATCGGCATCGAGCTTCAGGCGCAGGATCTTCTCCATCGTCAACAAGCCGTCGCCCTCGCCGCCCGATACTTCGGGCGCGGACAACGCAAGGGCTGGCTGCACCAAACCGTCGAGATCGCCGGGCACGAGCCCATGCGTGGCGAACATCACGAAGCGGCGATGGGCGAGATCGGCTTCACGCATGCCGCGTTCGCTGGCGCGCGGCCCCAGATAGACGTCGCGCTGCGGATCGGCATGCAGCGCATTGGCGATCGATAGAACTTCGTCGGCCGTATCGGGCAAGGGCGG
>JAIUNH010000198.1 GCA_020161965.1 Pseudomonadota bacterium | reverse complement strand
GCGCCGGGTCGCGCTCGACCTTACGGCGCAACCTGTAGACATGCGTCTCCAGCGTGCGCGTCGTCAATCCCGGTTTATACCCCCAAACGGCGCGAAGCAAATCCGCGCGCGGGACCGGTTCGCCTCGGGCTTTCAACAGCATATCCAGCAACGCGGTCTCGAGTTCGGTGAGCCGGATCTCGCGCGCGGTTTTGCGCTCGACCAAGCGGCGCAAAATCGCGTCGAAGGCATAGGGCCCGAGTTTTTCGGCCGAAGCGGCCGGGCGAACCAGACCGTGCATCAGCCCCGCGAGATCGTCGAGCCGCACGGGCTTGGCCAAGGCCGCCGCCACGCCGTGCGGCGCACGCCCGCGCGTGTCGAGGCCCAGCAAACAGACGGGCACGGCAAGGCGTTTGACCAGCACGCCCAGCGCCCGGCCCGACGCGACCGCGCGGTCGAGGATCGCCGCATCGAAGCCGACACCTTCGGCCAGCGCCAAGGCGGCGTCGGCTTCCTGCGTCGTCTCGACGCGAAATCCGTGCGCGCGCAATCCTTCGCCGAGGACGCGCGACGAAAGTTCGGGGGCAAGCAAAAGCAGCCTTGCGGCGGTCATGGGCCAAGCCTAACCCAAAAATCCGCCAAACAAGTCACTAGGGTCCAAAGAAAAAGACCGCCGGCGTTGCCACCGGCGGTCTTGATCCGAAGCCTTGAAGAATAAGGCTTAGAAGGCCTTCGTGAGCGACAGAACAAACTGGTTGTTCGTCAGCTTGTAGTTTTCCTGGTTCAACGTCGCGTTCGCGTTGTTGATATCGCGGCCCAGCGTCGCGCCCTTCTTGATGTTCGTGTCCGAATAGGTCGCGGCCACGAGGAAACCGAAGAAGTCGCGCGACACGCCGAGATTCCAGGTCGTGTAGTCCGGGAAGCCGAAATTGGCGTTCTTATCGACCGTCTGGCGGCCGACGCGGGCCGACGCGGTCAAATCCCAAATCGGCAGCGGCACGTCGGCGCCGGCTTCGTAGTACCAGCCGGTGCCCGACGCCGCCGTAAAGGCGCTGGTGTAGTAGACGGAGCCGACGACCTTGGCGACGCCGAAATCATAAGCCGCCTTGCCGTAGACTTCGTTCCACTGCGGCGAGCCGACGCCCTGGGCGTTCGGCAGCTTGTCCACGGTGTTGCGCGGGTACATGTAGCTGATGGTGCCGACATCGAGGGTCAGGTTCTCGATCGGCGTGACGCGCAGACCGCCGTAAAGATCGAGTTCGACATGCTGGCGCAGACGACCGCCCGCACCGTCCGGGAAGCGGACAGTCGAGATGAAGGTGCCCAGGTACGGCGTGAACATGCCGACCGTGTAGCCGTATTCCAAACCGGCCTGCAGGGCGGGATTACGGTCCGTCTGCGAGATACCGCGGAACAGATAGTTCGAGGTCACAGCGATCGTCGGCGAGAAGGTGCCGACCGACGTTTCGATCTGTGCCGAAACCGGCGTCACTTGTGCGCCCAAAATCAGTGCAGTTGCACCAAAAATGGTCAGTAAGCCTTTGCGAATATTCATGTTTTTGCTCCTCAAGCCTGTCTTGGAGGTTCTATTGCAAGGCTCGGACTTACCGCAACATGAATTCTGCAACTGAAGCCCTTACCCAAGGCACAGCCATGGGTTTCAACGCTGACTGTGGCGTGGGGGTTACAGTTTTGGGCGTTCGACAGGAAGGATTCAGGCCGGACGGCCCAGAATCGGGTATTGCGGGTCGCTGAAACCCGGAGTTGCGGGATGACCCGATGCAACCAAGGCGCTTACCGCCGATTCGTCGGCCGCACTCCACGGCCTTTGGCTGCCCGCGACATAGGCCTGCCACTGCGCCAGGGTGCGCGGCCCCGCCAAAACCGACGCGACCAGCGGATTCGCCATCACCCAGCCCAAGGCCAGCGTCGCGGCATCCGTCCCGCGCGCTTTGGCGAGTTCGGCAAGGTTGCGCGCCAACGCGATCGCTTCGGGCTTGAACGATGTCTGATGCAGGCGCCGATCGCCGCGCCCGGCGCGCGAGCCGGGATCGGGCTTGTCGACCGATTCGTATTTCGCGGTCAGAACGCCGCGCGCCAGCGGGCTATAGGGCACGTTGCCGAGGCCAAGCTCGGCGGCACCGGGCAGGATCTCGGTTTCCGCCTGGCGATCGAACAGATTGTACCAAGGCTGGCTTGCGATCGGTTGCGGCACGCCCATCGCTTTGCACAAGGCGACGAAGCTTGCCATGCGCCAGCCGCGGAAATTCGACAAGCCGATATAGCGGATCTTGCCCGCCCGGATCAGCCCGCCCAACGCGTCGATCGTTTCTTCCATCGGCGTCGTCATGTCGTCGCGATGCAGGTAGTAGAGATCGATGTGATCGGTGCCGAGCCGTTTGAGGCTTGCATCGAGCCCCGCGATCAACCAACGGCGCGAAGCGCCCCGCGCATTGGGATCGTCGCCGGGTGCCGGATTGGCGATCTTGGTCGCCAACACCCAGCGGCTGCGTTCCTTGGCGATCACGCGGCCGACGATGCGTTCGGATTCGCCGCCGGCATAGCCATCGGCCGTATCGATGAAATTGACGCCCGTTTCGCGCGCCGACGCGACGATGCGTGCGGCTTCGGCTTCGTCCGTGCGATCGCCGAACATCATCGTGCCCAGGCACAAGGGCGAGACTTTCAAGCCCGAACGGCCGAGATTGCGGTAGATCGACACGACGATTCCCTCCTTTGTTTTGCCTTGCTCGGGCCACAAAGCGCTGGCAAAGAACCGGTCATGGACGGATTTTCCCGCCGCTTTTTCATCGCCGGTGCCGTGCTTGCCGTTGTAGCAAGCGCACCCGCCATCGCGCAAAGCCCCGCGCGCAGCGACGCCGGCCCCAAGCGTAGCGAAGCCGACGGGGCGGATATTGCGCGCGTCGAAACCTATCTCGCCGGCATCAAAACACTGGAAGCGCGCTTCCTGCAAATCGGCCCCGACGGGTCGACCGCCGAAGGCAAATTCTATCTGTCGCGACCGGGCAAGCTGCGGCTGGATTACGACGCGCCCAATCCCAATTTGCTGATCGCCGATGGGCGGGCGCTGGCGCATATCGACCGATCGCTGAAAACGATTTCGTATCTGCCGCTCGATTCCACGCCCGCCGGCGTGTTGGTGCGCGCCGACGTGAAACTCGCGGGCGACGTGACCGTCACCGGGATCGAGCGCGGGCCCGGCGTGCTGCGCGTGGGGATCGTCCAAACCAGCGACCCGCGCGCCGGACGGCTGATCCTGGAATTCGCCGAACGGCCCTTCCAGCTGTCGAGCTGGCGGGTGATCGACGGCCAGGGTCTGACGACGCGCATCACGTTGCTGGACCCGCGCGACGGGGTGACCATTCCGCCGGACCGGTTCACGATCGTCGATCCGAACCAGCAGCGCTATATGGAACCCGGCAAATAACACGCGCCTCGGCATTTTTTGCCGGGAGACGCGCCGCAAATAGCTTATAACCCTTTGAAATTCATAGGGTGATCCCTGGTTCGGCACTTGCAAAGCTTCGTCGCAAGATGTCCGACACCGCCATCCAATCTTCGAAGTTCGAGATCCGCCCCGGCGCCGCCAAGGCCTGGAATCCGGATGCGCCCGACGAAGTCGTCCTGACCGACGGCAAATCGCGGGGCTTCGGCGATTTGTTGCAGGCGTTGAATCCGCTTCAAAATTTGCCGGTCGTCGGCACGATCTATCGCGAATTGACCGGCCAAACGATCGAACCGTCGGCGCGGGTCCTCGGCGGGTTCATCTATGGCGGCCCGATCGGCATCGCGAGCGCCCTCGTCAACGCGATCGTCGAAGGCGACAGCGGCAAAGATATCGGCAGCCATATGCTCGCGATGGTCTCGGGGCCCGAGAAGGGCAATATCGCGCCGCCGCCATCCGGCGACGCGGCGCAACCGGGCGTGCATCTGGCGGCCTTGCGCCAAGACGGCGCATTCGAATCGAACGATTTGCTCGCGACCTGGATCGCCGGCGGTTCGGCGGCGCCGCAAGCACCCGAAACCCTCGAAGCCAATCTGCGCCAGAACCCGTCGCCCCAGAGCCCGTCGCTGGTTCCCAGCGATGGCAAGATGGCGCTGGCGTCGTTGTTCACCGGCCCGGCGCCCAAGCCCGAAGCCGCTCCCGTTCAAACCGCGCAAGCGGCGACAGCGACAGCCGCACCTATTCAAACCACACAGGGTGTTTCGCCCGCCGAGCCGGAAAAAGCCGCCGCGATGGCGCCCGATACCGGCGGCGGCGTGCCGGCCCCGGCCCGCGGCGTTCGAACCCTGGCCGATTATCGCGCCAACGCCCAATCGGCGGAGGTGCCGATGGCGCGCATGCCGGTGGCGAGCGATCCGATGGCGGGTCAGAACGCGCGCCGTACGTTGGCGAGCTATCGCGAAGCGACGGCTTACAAGCCGCCGGTCAGCCAAGCCTTGGCGCAGGCCAATGTGCAGCCGACCGCCCTGCCCGCCGCTCTCGCGGCACAGCTCGAGTCCAATAGCGGCGGCAACACCGCCGGCGGCGAACAAGGTTGGGTCGCGATGATGATGGGGGCGGGGCTCGACCGTTATCGCGACATGCAGCGCCAGAAGGATCTGGGCTCGTAAGGCTCAGGCGACCGGTGGGCGGGCGCCGAAAATAGCGCTGCCGACGCGCACATGCGTGGCGCCCAACGCCAGCGCGGTTTCGAAATCTTCGCTCATCCCCATCGACAGCATCGCGATGCCGTTGCGCTTGGCGATCTGGCCCAACAACGCGAAATGCGGGGCCGGCACATCCGCGACCGGCGGAATGCACATCAAACCGTCGATCGCGAGCTTATGCGTGGTCCGGCATTCGTCGATGAACGCGTCGGCCTGATCGGGCAACACGCCGGCCTTTTGCGGCTCGGCGCCGGTATTCACCTGCACGAACAAACGCGGCCGCTTGGCGCTGCGCGCGATTTCCGCCGCCAACGCCGCCGCGAGTTTCGGCCGATCGACGGTGTGAATCGCATCGAAGGTCGCGACCGCTTCCTTGACCTTGTTGGTCTGCAACGGGCCGATCAGATGCAGGTCGAGATCGGGATGGGTCGCGCGCAAGGCGGGATATTTCGCCATCGCTTCCTGCACGCGATTTTCGCCGAACACGCGCTGGCCCGCCGCCAAGGCTTCGACGACGGCCTCGGCGGGATGCGTCTTGGCGACGGCGATCAGCGTGGCGGAATCGGGCGCACGGCCGGCGCGTTCGAGTGCGGCGCGCATCCGGGACCGGATTTCATCGAGTTGTGCGGAGATCATGCTGGACGGGCCTCCCGCTTCGCCTTACCACATCCGCGATGGACGATTACAAGCAAGTTTTGCGCGACGCTTTGGCGCTGCACCAAGGCGGGCGTTTCGACGAGGCGATGACGCGCTATCGCGCCGTTCTGGCGCAAATGCCGGACGAGCCCAATGCGACCTATTTGCTGGGCGTGGCGTTGCATCAAGCGATGCGCCACGACCAGGCCGTCGCGTTCTTGACCCGCGCTTGCGAACAACGCCCCGATTTCGCCGACGCGTTCAACAATCTGGGCGAGGCGTTGCGCGGTGCCAAGCGCGCGGCCGAGGCGGTCGTGGCGCTGGAGAAGGCGCTGGCGCTGAAGCCCGATCATCCCGCCTATCTCGCCAATCTCAGCCACGCAAGGTTAGCGGCGACGGACGCAGGCGGCGCGGTCGATGCGGCGCGCAAAGCCATCGCGTTGGAGCCGGGGCTCGTCGCCGCCTATCAGGCACTGGGCAATGCGTTGCTAGCGCAGGGCGACGTCCAAGGTGCGCGCGCGGCTTTCGAGCACGCGTTGCGTTTGAAGCCCGATTTTCTGGAATGTCAGATCAATCTTGGCTTGCTCGAAGCCAAGTACGGCAATGCGGCACGCGGTGCCGCGGCGCTCGCGGCCGTCCCGGCCAAGCGGCGCGCGCAGATCGAAGCGTTTCCCCGCGTGCTCGCGCGGCTGGGAAATGCCGGCGACGCGCTGGCCGCCTATCGCGAAGCGCTGACGGATGGCGAGGCCGTGCCCTCCGCCAAGGCGAATTCCGCGACGTTGTTCGGCGCGAATTACGATCTCGACGCGCCCGAAGGCTTGGCGGAGCTGCATCGCCTGTGGGGCGGTTTCTTCGAAGGGGCGCTGATTCCGATGAACGCGCCGGCGCGTGTGCGCGATGGCGGCGCGATACGCGTCGGTTTCGTGTCCGGCGATTTCAAGCGCCATTCTTGCGCGCATTTTCTGTTGCCGCTTTTCGCCGCCTTCGATCCGGCGCGCGTCGCGGTTATTTGTTATTCCGACGTCGAGAAGCCGGACGAAATCACCGCGCGGCTGCGCGGCCTTTCGGCCGAATGGTACGAGACGCGCGACCTCGATGACGGCGCGTTGGCGCGCAAGATCGCGGGCGATGGGATCGACGTGCTGATCGATTTGAGCGGCCACACCGCCGATAATCGGTTGGGCGTGTTCGCGCGCAAGCCCTGCGCCGTCCAAGTTTCGTGGCTCGGCTACGCGAATACGACGGGGCTGTCGCGCATCGATTGGCGCTTCACCGATGCGATCGCCGATCCCGAGGGGCAAGACCGCTACTACACCGAGAAACTCTGGCGCCTCGACGGCGGGTTTTTACGTTTCGCCGCCCTCGACGAGGTGAAGATACCGGCGCGCAAGAAGCACGATGGCGGCTTGCGGCTGGGGTCGTTCAACATGCTCGAGAAAATCTCGGTGCCGTGTTGGAACGCCTGGGTGGCGATTCTGCGCGCAATGCCGGACGCGACATTGTTGCTGAAAGCGTTCGCGCTGAAGGATCCCGCGATGATGACCGCATGGCGCACGCGCGTGGCGGCGGCAGGGCTCGAGGGCCGGGTGCGGCTTGTGCCATTCGTCGACGACGAGGCGGCGCATCTGGCGCTTTACGAAGAACTCGATTTGGCGCTCGACACGGGCCCTTACGCGGGCACGACGACCAGCTGCGAGGCGTTGTGGATGGGCGTGCCGGTGCTGACGCTGGCGGGATCGCGCCATGCGGGGCGCGTGGGCGCATCGCTGCTCGCGCGCGTGCCGAATGCCGGCGCGGTCGCGCAAAGCTGGGACGAATATCGCGATACGGCGATCGGCTTCGCCCGACGGCCCGAGACCTTGGCGACGTTGTCCGATGGTTTGGCCGCGCGGATGCGGGCAAGCGCGTTGGCCGATGGATCAAGCCT
>JAIUNH010000197.1 GCA_020161965.1 Pseudomonadota bacterium | reverse complement strand
TGCGCAAGACCGACGGCTTGCGCCTTTGCGCTGAATTGCGCGCGAGCGAACGCGCGCGCAACGTGCCCTTGGTCGCAGTGCTCGACGACGGCGACGATCCGCGTCTGGCCAAGGCGCTCGACCTGGGCGTCACGGATTATCTGCTGACGCCGATCGAACCCAACGAATTGGTCGCGCGCGTGCGCACGCAAATTCGTCGTAAGCGCTATATGGACGCGCTGCGCGCCAATTTCGAACGCAACATGGCATTGGCGCTGACCGACGCGCTGACCGGCCTGCATAACCGGCGCTATATGGAAGCGCATTTGTCGAGCCTGGTGCAGCGCGCGGCGCATTCGCGCCGGCCTTTGGCGCTGCTGATGATCGACATCGATCATTTCAAGACGGTCAACGACACTTACGGCCATCTTGCCGGCGACGAGGCGTTGCGCGTCGTCGCCAACCGGCTGCAACGGAATTTGCGCCCCTTCGACACGGTCGCGCGCTGGGGCGGCGAGGAGTTCCTGGTCGTGATGCCGGAGGCCGATACGAAAATCGGCCGCATGGTCGGCGAACGCTTGCGCAGCAAAGTGGCCGCCGAGCGTATCGCGATCGACGGCAAGGACGACGGCGTCGCGGTGACGATATCGGTCGGCGTTTCGGCGACGGATGGCGGCTTGAGCGATCTGCCCGATTTGATCCGTGCGGCGGACGAGGCGCTTTATCGCGCCAAGCAGGGCGGGCGCAATCGCGTCGAAGCCCCGCCGGAGTCCTAATCCTCAAAAACGAAAAGCCGGGCCGTCGATGACGGTCCCGGCTTTTGCGTGGCGAAAAAGTAAACGCGGGCCCGAAGGCCGCGAATTACTTGATCTTGCCTTCCTTGAACACGACGTGCTTGCGCGCGACGGGGTCGTATTTGCGCAGCTCCAGCTTTTCCGTCGTCTTACGCGGGTTCTTCTGCGTCACGTAGTAGTAACCCGTGTCGGCGGTGCTGTTGAGCTTGATGAGCAGTTGCTTGGACTTTGCCATGATCGCGTTCTCGAATGGGGTGGCCCCCGAAAGGGCGGCAGGGCGCGGAACATAACCGCCTGTGCCGCAATGTCAAGCGCGGGGGGAAGGCCCTTATTTCAGGGGCTTAGCGAGGGTTTTCAGCGCGCCTCGGCGGCCAGTTGGACCGATTCGAGGGCGCGGGAGAACAAAGTGCGGTCGCGCAGCAGCGCTTCGGCGATGCCAAGGTCGCTTTCGCGGTTGGCGTTTTCGGGCGCGCAGATCTGGCGCAGGCGCTTCAAGCCGTCCATGTCCGAATGGTCGGCGGCGCGCCAGCGCACCATCACGTCGGGGCCCGTGGTACGCCCCTGGTTGATCGCCTGGAGGGCGGCGGCGATCTGATCGTTGCCCGAGGTGCACACGGCCGGGATCACGCCCAAATCGGCCAGGGGATAGCCCGTGGGGGCGTGGAAGCGCGCCCAGGTGATGACCAGCTCGCCGTCATTGGGCATCGGCACCAGCGTTTGGACCGAGCCCTTGCCGAACGACGTCGTGCCCACGACCACGGCGCGGCCATTGTCCTGCAGGGCGGCGGCGACGATTTCCGAGGCCGAGGCCGACTGCCCGTTGACCAGCACGACCAGCGGCACGTCTTCGCCGATATCGCCCGGCTGCGCGGTCATCGTTTGCAGCGCGCCGCGATGGCGCCCGCGCGTCGACACGATCGTGCCGCGCGCCAGGAACAGGTCGGAGACGCCGACCGCCTGATCGAGCAGGCCGCCGAGATTGCCGCGCAGATCGAGCACGGCGCCGCGCAAATTCGGGCCGATTTCCGCCTTCGCTCGGCGCACCGCGTCGGTCAGCGTGTCGGTCGTGCGCTGGTTGAAGCCGGTTACGCGGAAATACGCGATGTCGCCGTCGCGCCGATAGGTGACCGTCGGCGACACGATATGGCTGCGGGTCAGCTTCAATTCGGAACGCGTTTCGGCCGGCGGGCGGCGGATTTCGATCCGCACTTCGCTGCCGATCGGCCCGCGCAGGCGCGAGATCACCTCGCGCTCGGGCATGCCCAAAAAGGCGCGGCCGTCGGCGGCGACCAAACGATCGCCCACGCGGATGCCGCCGCGCGCGGCGGGGGAATCGGGCGTCACCGCATCGACGCGGACTTCGCCTTGTTCGAACCCCACGGTCACGCCGATGCCACCGAAGCCGTCGCGCGAAGCGCGCGCATCGCGCGCGCGGTCGGGATCGTCGTAGCGCGTATAGGCGTCGAGCGGTGCGAGCGCTTCGTCCATCACCGCGCGGAACACGCGCTCGTTCGGCGTGTCGCGCAAGGTGGGCGAGATGTTGCGGGCGGAGTCGATCGCCGCGGCGGTCAGTTGCGCCCAGCGCAGCGCATCGTCGCGCCGGGGCAAATCGTAGCTCGCCGCGACGATGGCGCCGTCCATCACCTGAAGGCGCGTATCGGTGCGTTTGACCGCGACGCGCTGATCGATCTTCGACAGCCCGTTCAAGCCGGTGCTCGCCAGCACGGGCATGTCGATCGGCTGGATGTAGCGCACCGCGAGCTCGTCATAGGCGCGGTGGAAGAACTGCGTGGGCGAAACCTGGGCCGCGCGCGGCGCGGCGGCGGTGGCCTGTTCGGGCCGTACGGTTTCGCGCGGGCCCGCACATGCGGTCGCGAACAGGACCAGCGCCGCCGCCAATACCCCCAGCCGCGAACGCGGCTTACGCAAGGAGGAGGGGCGATAGGCGGCGCGCATGTTTTTTGTCCGTTACGGTTTCTCGCGCTGCGCCCACAACACGCCAACCACGGCGCCCTTGATCGGGCGCAGGAAGGCAAGGCTCAGCAGCGTCGTCAGCGGCAGCCACACCACCATGTGGAGCCAAATAGGCGGCATATAGGCGCGTTCCACGATCAAGATCAGCGGAACGATGATGTGGCCGACGATGAAGATCGTGAAATAAGGCGGGGCGTCGTCGGCGCGCAGATCGTCAAGATTCTCGCCGCAGGCCGCGCATTTCGGCGTCACACGCAGATAGCCGGTAAAAACCGGGCCCTCGCCGCAGGCGGGGCATTTGCACGCCAAACCGCGCCAGAACGACTTGGACCAGTCGCGGGCGGCGGGCGTTTGCAGATCGGCGGACATTCTTCCGAAACTCCTTCTCGAATGCACATCATATAGGCCGAACGGCGTCCGGCCACCCCTTCCGCCAAAGCATGGCAGAAAGGTCGCGCAGGCGCGGCAATCCGGCAACACTCTCCGAAGGCGGAGAATGTATGCCCGGATTTTACCTCTTTTTCCGGGGGAATTTCCCACGGCCCGAGGGGCGGCCGCCACCATCGAGCAGATCGAAGGTCAGCGAGCCGGTCAATGCGTCAACTTCCCGCAGGCGGACATCGACGGCTTGTCCCAGGCTGAAAGTGCGCCGCGTGCGCGCCCCGCTCAGCACATGGCTGCGCTCGTCGAAATGATAGAAATCCTGCGGCAAAGCGCGCACGGGGACCAATCCGTCGGCGCCAATCTCGTCCAGCGTGACGAAGACGCCGAATTTCTGCACGCCCGAGATGCGTGCGGGGAAGGTGGCACCCTGCCGGTCGGCGAGATAGGCGGCCATGTAGCGCGCCATCGCGTCGCGCTCGGCGGCGACGGCCCGGCGCTCGGTCGCCGAGATATGTTCGCCCGCTTTCTCGAAATCGGGCACATGGCCGTCGGTCAAAGCGCCGTCGCCGAGCTTTTCCGCGTCGATCAACGCGCGATGGATCAGCAGATCGGCATAGCGGCGGATGGGCGAGGTGAAATGCGCGTAGCGCGCCAGCGACAGCCCGAAATGCCCGGCATTGTCGGGCGAGTAGACGGCGAGCGACTGGCAGCGCAGCACCATCGTGTTGACCATGTGACGCCAGGGCTTGTCCGCCGCCCATTCCAGGATGCGGCCGAAATCCTTGGGCCGCAGCGCCGTCTTCGCCAAATGGAAATCGAGCCCGTCGAGCACTTCGCGAAGCGCATCGATCCGCGTTTCGGCCGGCGGCTCGTGAACGCGATACATGCACGGCCGGTTGCGCTTCTCCAATGTCTCGGCCGCGCAGACATTGGCGAGGATCATGAATTCCTCGATCAGCTTATGGCTGTCCAGGCGCTTGCGCGGCTTGATCGACGCCACGCGGCCCAAATGGTCGATCTCGACTTTGCGTTCCTCGAGTTCCAGATCGAGGGCACCACGATCCTGGCGCGCTTTCAGCAACGCGCGATAGGCGGCGTAAAGCGGCTCGACGATGCCGCGCAGCTCATGCGGGCCGCCGTCGGCGATGTCCTGCACTTCCTCATACGTGAAGCGCTTGGCCGAGCGAATCAGGCCGCGGAAGAATTTATGCGCGACTTTGCGCCCGCTCGCGTCGATGCGCACGCGCACGCCAAGAACCGGGCGATCTTCATTGGGGCGCAGCGAGCAAAGATCGTTCGACAGTCGCTCGGGCAGCATCGGCACGACGCGGTCGGGGAAGTAGCAGGAATTGCCGCGATCGTAAGCGTCGCGATCGAGCGCGTCGCCGGGGCGCACGTAATAGGCGACGTCGGCGATGGCGACGATCAACTCGAAACCATCGGGGTTCTCGGGATCGGGGCGGGCATAGACCGCGTCGTCGAAATCGCGCGCGTCGATGCCGTCGATCGTC
The DNA here is from genome assembly GCA_020161965.1 of Pseudomonadota bacterium. Lineage (GTDB taxonomy): Bacteria > Pseudomonadota > Alphaproteobacteria > CACIAM-22H2 > CACIAM-22H2 > Tagaea. The sequence continues at coordinate 2,576 of JAIUNH010000197.1, read as the reverse complement.
ACGATCGGCAGATCGCGCAGATCCAAGCGGTCGCCGAGCGTGGCGGGCTTGGCGTGTTCGGCTTGCGCCAAGGCGGCGGGCGAGAACACGGTCGGGATGTCTTGGCTGAAAATCGCGATCAGGCTGGCGGCCTTGGGGTCGCGCTCGTGGCCCACGCGTTCCAGAATCTTGGCGCGCGGCAATCCCAAACGACGGGCGGGGCTGATCTCCGCCAGCACCAGATCGCCGGGCTTCACGTCGTCCGGCGGATCGCCGACGAGGCCGAATTCGACGCGCAGCTTGCGGTCGGTCGGGATCAGGCGCCAGCCGGCCCCGACGCGATCAAGCCGCGCGACCAGACGTTCCGATTGGCGGTCGGCGATGCGCAACACATCCGCGAGCCAACCTTCATCGTCGCGTTTGAGCCTTGCCAGCGCATGGGCGCCCACCGGCGGTATGGGATGGCCATGCGGCAAGCGCACGCGGGCGAGCGGGGCGGGCGCGTCGCCCTCCCAATCGATGGGCTTGGCGCGCAACACGCCTTCTTCGATATCGGCTTCGACGATCTCGACCATTTGCGCGCCGACGGGCACTCCGTCGCGGCGGGGCAACGCGACTTTGCCTTCGTCGAGCGAGATCAGATCGCCGTCGCGCAACATGTCGCGCAGCAGGTTCTTCAGCGCGTCGCGCGCCGGACCTTTAAGATGCAGGAACTTCGCCAGCCGCCGCTTTTCGACGGGCTTATTCGAACGCTTCAAAGTCTCGAGAACGCGTTCCTTCGTCGGCCAGGAACCGTCTTCGTACTTCGCCACGCTCAGCCTTCTTCGGCGGGGGCTTGGGCCTTCTTGGCTTTCTTCGCCTTGGGGGCCGACTTCGCGGGCTTCTCGGCTTTTTCGGCCTTTTCCGCCTTCGGCGCTTTTTCGGCCTTGGGCTTGGCGGCTTTTTTCGCCGCACCGCGCTTGGGCTTGGGCCCGCCATTGGCGGCTTCGCGCGCCCGGCGTTCGGCGAGCAACGCGACCGCTTCGTCCAGCGTCACCGTATCGGGCGAGCCGTCTTTGGGCAGGTTCGCATAGGTCGAGCCGTGCTTCACGTAAGGCCCGTAGCGGCCGGCGGCGGCGGTGATCGGCTGGCCGTCATCAGGATGGTTGCCGACGACGCGGCCCACCGGGCCCGCCGCACGACCGAAGCGACGGCCCGTCGAGGGCTGCGCCAGAATATCGACCGCGCGGTTGAGCCCGATTTCGAGCGCGTCCTGCGTGGTCGGGATCGATTTGTATTTATCGCCGTGCTTGATGTAGGGCCCGAAGCGACCGAGGCCCGCGACGATCGGCAACCCGTCCGTCGGATGCGTGCCGACGGGGCGGGGCAGCGTCAGCAGTTTCAGCGCCAATTCGAGCGTCACGTCGCCGGGCGAAATATCGCGCGGGATGGAGACGCGCTTGGGCTTCTCTTTGGCACCGCCGGTCCCCAGCTGAAGATAGGGACCGTAAGGCCCGTTCTTCAGATGCACTTCTTCGCCGGTCGTCGGATCGACGCCGAGCACCTTGTTGGCGATGCCGCCCGCGGCACTGCCTTCGCCGTCGCCGTTATCGACGCTCAAGGGCCGCGTGAAGCTGCATTCGGGATAGCGCGAGCAACCGATGAAGGCGCCGCGCTTGCCCAATCGCAAACCCAAGCGGCCGTCATTGCAGGCCGGGCACACGCGCGGATCGGCACCGCCCGGCTTGTCGGGGAAGAAATGGGGGCCGAGCGCTTCGTCCAGCGCGTCGATGACGTCGCGGATTTTGAGTTCCTTGGTGTCGTCGAGCGATTTCGAGAACAGCGTCCAGAAATCAGTCAGCACCTTGCGCCAATCGGCGCGGCCGCCGGAAATCTCGTCGAGCAGATCTTCGAGCTTCGCCGTGAAGTCGTATTCGACGTAGCGGCGGAAATAATGCTCGAGGAATGTGGTCACGACGCGGCCGCGATCTTCGGGAATGAAACGGCGCTTGTCGAGGCGGACATAGCCGCGCTCCTGCAACGTCTCCAGCGTCGACGCGTAGGTCGACGGGCGGCCGATGCCAAGCTCTTCCATGCGCTTGACCAGGCTGGCTTCCGAATAGCGCGGCGGCGGCTGGGTGAAATGCTGTTCGGGCTTCACCGACTGGCGCGGCGTGGCGTCGCCCTCGGCCAGTGCCGGCAGCAGGCGATTTTCCTCGTCCTCGTCGGGTGCGGCGTCGTCCTTGTCCTCGCGATAGAGCGCAAGGAAGCCTTCGAACACGATGATCGAGCCCGTGGCGCGCAAGGTCGTCTTGCCGTCCTTCGACACGAGATCGACGGCCGTCTGGTCGAGCTGCGCGCTTTCCATTTCCGACGCGACCGTGCGGCGCCAGATCAGTTCGTAAAGCTTCAACTGATCGTCGGAGAGATAGCGGCGCACGTCGTCCGGGCGGCGCAAAAGATCGGTGGGGCGGATCGCTTCGTGCGCTTCCTGGGCGTTCTTCGCCTGGGTCTTCCACACGCGCGGCTGGTCGGGCAGGAACTTCTTCCCGTATTGATCCGCGATCAACGCGCGCGCGGCGCGCACGGCTTCCTGCGACAGCGTCACGCTGTCGGTA
>JAIUNH010000196.1 GCA_020161965.1 Pseudomonadota bacterium | reverse complement strand
GGAAGCCGCGGTCGCGGATCTCAAAAACGCGGGCGAGGCGGCGGGCAAGCTGCTCGAAGATCAGACGCGCAAGGCGATCTCGCTCAAGGACGATCTCGAATACATCGTGGCGCGCGCCGAGCCGGTCGCCGATCGCGCGGCCGAGAATGTGCGCGAGCGCGAACGTGAACGCGAACGGCCGCAAGTCGCGCGTCGCGCCGAACGAAACGACCGCTACGAGCGCGAGGAACGTTACACCCGCGACGAACGCCCGGCGCGCGACGATCGTCCCGCCCGCGAAGATCGTTACGAGCGCGAAGCGCCGGCGGATTCTGTGTCGGACGAGGAGGATCGTCTGCTGCGCGACGCGATCCGTTTCGCCGAACGCGAAGGGAATGAACGCCCGTCGGCCGATCGTCCGGCGGCCCCGCGCAGCACGGCCGAACAGGAATTGCTCAAAGCGATCGCCGAACGCCGCCGGGGGGCTCCGCCCGCGACGCGCGCGGGGGCGCGCTGATGAAGGCGCTCAATAAAATCCGACTTCTGCCCGTTTTGGTCGCGGTCGCTTTCCTGATGCTCGCGATCCGGGTGGGCACGCTCGGCACCGCCGTCGCCCAGAACAATCCGCCGGCAGCGCAACCGCGCGCGGCGGCACCCGCACCGGCACCGCGTCCCGTTCAGCAACTCGCCCAAGCGCCGGCCCCCGCACAGCAAGCGCCCGCACCGGCGGCGGAACCCGCCGCGACGCCCGCCGCCGCCGCCGATCCCGACCGCGCGTTCAGCCCGGGCGAGCTTGAAACGTTGGGCGATCTCGTGCGCCGGCGCGAGGAGCTCGACAAGCGCCAGGCCGAGGTCGATACGCGCGAAGCGCTGCTCCAGGCCGCCGAAAAGCGCGTCCAGCAGCAAATCGAAGAATTGAAGGGGCTTCAGGCCAAGATCGATACCGCGATCAAGAGCTACGACGAGACCGAGCAGGCGCGCCGGATGTCGCTGGTGCGCATGTTCCAGAACATGAAGCCGGCCGAAGCCGCGCGCATCTTCGAGCAAATGGAGTTGCCCGTTCTGCTCGAAATCGTCGAGGCGATGAACGAGCGGCGCGCCGCACCGATCTTGGCCCAGATGAACCCGATCCGCGCCCAGCAGGTGACGACGGAATTGGCTCGCCGCCGCCAGCCGGACGCCGCCCCCAGCCGCATACCGGCCCCGCGCCAGGGCTGATCCGAGACCGGTCCGAAAATCCGTCGGTCTTAATCTTCCCGTAAGCAGCTTCCAGTTACTTGTTGACGCGCGCTCGGCGTTTCAGCAGTAACAGGGGTAGCGTCGCGCGCGCGTTGGAACCGTGCCGGCCGTGGCGGAATGCCGCAGGAGATGGGGATTATGGCTGTCGATCTTAAAATGAACGTGCTCATCGTCGACGACTACAAGACGATGCTGCGGATCGTGAAGAACCTGCTCAATCAGATCGGGTTCACCAATGTCGACGAAGCCAGCGACGGGTCCGAAGCGCTCGCCAAAGCGCAGCAAAAGGACTACGGCCTCATCATTTCGGACTGGAACATGCAACCGATGACCGGGCTGCAATTGCTTCAGGCCGTGCGCGCCGATGCGCGTCTGAAGGGCGTGCCGTTCATCATGGTGACGGCGGAATCCAAAACCGAGAACGTGATCGCCGCCAAGCAGGCCGGCGTGAACAACTACATCGTCAAGCCGTTCAATGCGGCCGTTCTGAAGGGCAAGATCGCCACGGTGCTGGGCGACTTCTAAACCCGAACGGCGGGGGGCGAAACATGGCGAAGGCAATGTCGCGCGCGAAAGCGAAGAGCAAGCCCAAGCCCAAATCGTCCCCGAAACGCGCCCGCAAAATTTCCGCCCCGACTTTAAAAAAAGCATCCGCGAAAACGACCGCTTCCCCCAAGCCGGTGATCGATCAGGGCTTGCGCGACGGTATCGCCACGCTCGCGCGCATCATGGAAAACGCGCGCCGCGATCTGGCGGCGTTGCAGGCCAACGATCTGCGTCTGCGCGATTTGCCGGGGGCGACGGACGAGCTCAGCGCCGTCGTCGCCGCGACGGAAGATGCGACCCATTCGATTTTGGATGCGGTCGAAGGGATCGAGACGATCGCGGGTGAATTGGCCGCCGCGCAAGGCGACGCGATCCGCAACAACGTCACGCGCATCTACGAAGCCTGCAATTTCCAGGACATTACCGGCCAGCGCATCGCCAAGGTCGTCGGCGTTTTGAAGGAGGTCGATAAGACCGTGCTGGGGCTGATGGAGGCGTTCGGCATTGCGCTGGACGCGCAAGCCGCCCCGTCGGCCACCCCCGCCAAAACGGGGGAGGCGGCGCTGCTCAACGGGCCGCAATTGGCCGGGGCGGCGCAAGACCAGGCGGCGATCGACGCGTTGTTCGGCGACAGCTGATTTCGCCTTGTGGATATGTTTTCTGTTCGTTTGAATCTCAATTAGTTAGGCGACCCCGACTCGGATTTAAGGTACACTCTGGCTCTCGAGTCGCAACGACCCGGGCTGGCGATTTAAATGGGCTTTAGCAAGCGGATTCAGGTTTCGACGGCGACCCTGGCAGCGATCGCGCTGACCGGGGCTTTGTCGTTCGACGGAACCGCTCAAACCCGGCCGTGGCAGAGCTTCCCCGCGTCGCCCCCGTCGGCACCCGCCCCGGAAGTCACGCCCGCCCAGGCGGCCCCGGTTGCGGCACCGGCCTCGCCGAGCGTGCCGTGGGCCACGGCACCGGCGACGCCCGTAGCGCCGTTGGCGCCCGCACCCACGCCGCAAGCGGCACCGGCGGCAGCGCCGTCCGTCGCCCCGGCGGCGGCACAGGTCGCCCCGCCGCCCGCATCCGCACCGGCAGCGGCGACGAACGGCGCGCCCGCGCGCGCGCTCAATATTCGCTATAGCCAGCAAGACGGTTTCGATCGTGCGATCGTCGATTGGCCTGAAGACGTCGATTTCCGCGTCGAGCAGCAGGGCCGCAACGCGACGATCACCTTCGGCGCGCCGGTGGGGATCGACACCAACCGCTTGCAGCAATCGATGCGCAATTCCGTGTCGTCGGCGCGCGTGGCGCGCGATGGCGATCGCACGACGTTGACGCTGGCGATGAACGAGAATGTCGGCTTGCGCCATTTGCGCGCGGGTCCGCGTTTGGTGCTCGATCTCGTGCGCGACGGTTCGGTCGCCGCCGACCGCCCGACCGGCCAGCAAATGCAGGTGCCGCAGCAAGCCGCACAACCGGCCGGCCAAACGCCCGCACCGCAGGCGGGGCAGGGTGCGGCGTCTCCGATCACCCCGGGTGCTCCATTGACCGGCGGCCCGCGCAACACCGTGCCGGATTTCCCGGCCCTCGCGCAGCAGGCGCAGGCTTTGGGCCTCAACCAACCGCCGGTGCCTGCGGGCAGCCTGTCCGGTCGCGTGGGCGTGGAAGTGCAGCGGGAGGAGAATTTCTCCGTCCTGCGTTTCAATTTCGGCGAGCCCGTCGGTGCGGCCGTGTTCGGCCGCGGCACGCATTTGTGGATCGCGTTCGATAAACGCACGGCGATCGATTTGGCGCCGTTGCGTGCGGACGCCGACACGCGCGATCTGGTCGGCGACGTCGATCAGCTTCAAAGCGACGGCACGGTGCTGCGCTTGGCGCCGCGCGGCGGCGCCAACGCGCTGGTGCGCCGCGACGGTACGGCATGGGTCGTCGAACTCGGCCGCTTGCCGCGCAAACCCGAAACGCCGCTGTCGATCGTCATCCGCAATCCCGACCAGCCCGCCGATGCGCGCGTGGCGATCGAATTGCCGGGCGCTTCGAACGTGCTGCGTTTGCGTGATCCCGAAATCGGCGACGAACTCGCGATCGTGCCGACGGCGGTGGCGGGTGTGGGGCTTGCCGAGATGCGCCGCTTCGCGCAGTTCCAGATTTTGGCGAGCGCCCAGGGTGCCGTCGTGCGCCCCGACGACGACAGCGTCTCGGTGCGCCCGCTGGGTACGGGTGTGGAAGTCGCGTCGACGCGCGGTTTGTTCGTAACGGCGCCCACGGCCCCCGGCATGCCGGGCGCGGCGCAATTGCGCAACGCGGCTTTGATCGACTACGCGGCCTGGGCGAGGCAACCCGGCAAGTTCAACGAGGATCGCGCGCAATTACAGCGCGCCGTCGCCAATTCGCGCGAAGGCGATCCGCGCAACGCCGCGCGCCTCGAATTCGCGCGCTTCCTGTTCGCCAACGCGCTGTTCCAGGAAGCCAATGCCGAACTGCGTTTGATCGGCGAGGAACGCCCGCAATTGCTCGACGGGCCGCAGATCCGCTTGATGCGTGGTATCGGCGAATTGTTCTCCGGCAATCTCGACGAAGCCGCGCGCTGGCTCAACCATTCGAGCCTCGATACCGAGGCCGAGGGTGCGTTGTGGCGCGGCACGCTCGCTATGGCGCAGAACGATCCGCAAGCCGCGATCATGCAATTCGATCGCGCGGCCGACGTCTCCGAACGCTTCCCGCGTTTCTTCGCCAACAAGCTGGGCCTCGCGATGACCGAGGCGCGCATCGTGGCGGGCGAACTCGATCCCGCCGAACGCCGGCTCGACCGCGTGCTCGCCAATCAGCCGTCGGTCGGCGACAAGGCGCGCGCCGATTATCTTAAAGGCCGTATCGCGCTGGAGCGCGGCGACGAGCGCGCGGCGCTGGCCGCGTGGAAGGAACTCGATTTCGGCACCGTCACCAAGGCGCGCGTCCAGGCCGAGCTCGCGCGTATCGAAGTGCAGTCGCGCAAGGGCGAGATGACGCCCGAGGAAACCGTCGCGTCGCTGGAACGTCTGCGCTTCGCCTGGCGCGGCGACGAATTGGAATTCGACATCCAGCGCCGCCTGGGCCGTGCACAGCTCGCCGCCGGCGATTTCCGCGGCGGTACGGCGACATTGCGCGACGCGGCGCAGCGCTTCCCCGAGGCGCGCGGGCGCGATCAATTGCCCGGCGATATCGCGGCCGAATTCAAGAAGCTGTTTTTGGAAGGCGGGGCCGACAAGCTCACCCCCGTCGCCGCGATCGGGCTGTTCGAGGATTATCGCGATCTCGTGCCGCAAGGGCCCGAGGGCGACGAGATGGTGCGCAAGCTCGCCGAGCGTCTCGTCTCCGTCGATCTGCTCGACCGTGCCGGCACGCTGCTCGATTATCAGGTCCGCAATCGCGTGACCGGCGAAACGCGCGCGCAAGTCGGCACGCGCCTCGCCGCGATCCGCTTGCTCGACCGCAAGCCGCAGCAAGCGCTCGACGCGATCGAGGCGTCGGAGCCCGCGCAATCGCCCGAGTTGCAGCGCGAGCGTGCGCGCCTGGCCGCGCGCGCACTCGCCGATCTCGGCCGGCCGGACGAAGCGCTCGCGCGCATGAACGGCGATACGGGGGCGGATGCCGATCTGCTGCGCGCCGAAATCGCGATGCGCACGCGCGCTTGGCCCGCCGCCGCCCAAGCTTTCGATCGTCTGGTCGGCGATCCGCCGTCGGGCAATGCGCAGCTTCCCGATAATCGCGCGCGTCAGGCGCTGCATCTTGCCGTGGCGCTCGCCTTGGCGGGCGACGATGCGGGCACGGCGCGTTTGCGCGAACGCTTCGGTGCGCCGATGAGCCGTTCGCCCTATGCCGAAGTGTTCCGCGTGCTGACCGCCGACAAGGCCGGGGCGACGCCGGATATCGCGTCGATCGCGGCGCGCGTCTCCTCGCTCGCCCCGTTCGAAAGCTTCATGCAGGGCTATCGCCAGCGTCTATCGGGCCCCGCACCCCAGCGCCCCGCGGCGAGCTAAAACGCATCCCGAGTCGCATTAGGAAGCGGATAACCGGCCCCGGTTTCGGGCGGCCGGGCAGGGCAGCTTTCGACCTATCCACAGAACGGCCGTTCCCGGATGTTCACTTTTCGCTTGCGGATGAGAACAAGTCTGGTACAGTTCGATTCACGGCGCGGGACCAATGGGTTTTGCGCCGGAACCACTAAGTGAACAAAACAGGGCCCCGGTCCGGGCCGTATTTCAGGCGACGTTACTTCGACAATGGTCAACCAAGCCGGTCCCGTGGGGATTTCGCCCGCGCACCCGGCCTGCCATAAGGAGAGAGTACATGTCTTCAGCCACCGCGTTGCGCGCCGCCTCTCGGGACAGCGCCGAAAAAGACAGCAAGGACACCAAGGACAACATGGATAAGAACAAGGCGTTGGAAGCCGCCCTGGGTCAGATCGAGCGCGCCTTCGGCAAGGGCTCGATCATGAAGCTGGGCAGCCGCGATGCGGTGCAGGCGGAAGTCGTGTCGACGGGTTCGCTGTCGCTCGATATCGCGCTCGGCATCGGCGGCTTGCCCAAGGGCCGCATCGTCGAGATCTACGGGCCGGAAAGCTCGGGCAAGACGACGCTCGCCCTCCACGCCATCGCCGAGGCCCAAAAGGCCGGCGGCACTTGCGCCTTCGTGGACGCGGAACACGCGCTCGATCCGGCCTATGCCCGCAAGCTCGGCTGCGACGTCGACAATCTGCTGATCTCGCAGCCCGATGCCGGTGAACAGGCGCTCGAAATCGCCGATACGCTGGTTCGTTCCGGCGCGCTCGATGTGCTGGTCGTCGACTCCGTCGCCGCCCTGGTGCCGCGCGCCGAACTCGAAGGCGAAATGGGCGACTCTCACATGGGTCTTCAGGCACGCCTCATGAGCCAAGCTCTTCGTAAGCTCACGGGTTCAATCGCTCGTTCAAACTGTACTGTGATTTTTATTAACCAGCTTCGCATGAAGATTGGTGTCATGTTCGGCAACCCAGAAACAACTACCGGCGGTAACGCCCTTAAGTTCTACGCTTCTGTTCGTATGGACATCCGTCGTATCGGCGCGATCAAAGACGGCGAAGATACAACTGGCGCACGCACTCGCATTAAAATCGTGAAGAACAAAGTTTCTCCTCCATTCAAAGAAGTTGAATTCGACATCATGTACGGCGAAGGCATTTCTAAAACTGGCGACTTGATCGATATCGCTGCTAACGAAGGTATCGTTGAGAAAGCTGGCGCATGGTACTCATACAATAACGGCAAGATCGGTCAAGGCCGTGAACAAGCTAAAGTGTTCTTGAAAGAGAATCCAACTGTTATGGAAGAGATTCGTCAGAAGGTCTTCGCTAAGCACGGCATCGTGAAGCCAACTGAAATCGCTAAAGTCGACATGGCAACTGGCGAGATCAAGGAAGAAGAAGTGAAGCCAGCGAAAGGCAAAAAAGTTCAA
>JAIUNH010000195.1 GCA_020161965.1 Pseudomonadota bacterium | reverse complement strand
GGGCGCCTCAACATCGTGCTCGCCGATTTGAAGGGGCATGTGCGCGCCGAGATCAGCGAGCCTTGCCCGACCGACACGCCGGCGAAAGCGCTGCCTTATCTCAAGAAGCGCGTGGCGCGATTGGTCGCGAAAACCGGCATCGATCGGCGGCGCGTGCTCGGCGCAGGTATCGTGATCCCGGGTCCGTTCGGCGATGTGGAGAACGTGACGCGCGATGCGCTCGCCATGCCCGCTTGGTCGCGCTCAGCCTTCCGCGAGGATTTCGCTGCCGCCCTCGACATGCCGGTCTTCGTCGGCAACGACGCGACGGCAGCGGCCGTCGGCGAACATCTGGACGGTGCGGCGCGCGATCTTCGTCACTTCGTCTATCTCTATCTCGGCGAAGGTATCGGGGCGGGCGTGTTCGTCGAGGACCATCCTGCGATGGGCGCCTTCGGCAATGCGGGCGAGGTCGGGCGGATGCTCGTGCCCGATCCCGATCGGCCCGGCGACGTGGTCGAGCTTGAAGCCGTGGCGTCGCTCGACGCGTTGCGCCGTGCGCTCGGGGTGGCGGGCGATATCGATGTCGATGCGTTGTTCGCCGCGAATTCTGCGAAGGTCGCGCGCTGGCGCGATCGTGCGGCCGCGGCTCTGCGCGTCGCCATCGCCAATATCGAAAATCTGCTCGATCCCGACGCGATCGTGCTCGGCGGTCCGTTGCCGCCCGCCGAGTTGCAAGCGTTGCTGTCGCGGATCGAGCTTTTGCCGAGTGTGAGTGCCCGCGCCGGGCGGCGTCATCCGCGATTGCTGCTCGGCCGGTCGGGCCGTGTCGTGTCGGCGTTGGGGGGCGCTACGCTGCCGCTGTTCCACGCGCTTACGCCCCAGCCGCAAGCCGCCCGCCGGCGCGTCGGCGCGATGGAGATGGCGTCGTGAGTGCGCGCCTAGATTTTTTCGTCGAGCGCGTGGAAGCGATGCGCGCCGTCCGCTGCCGCGACGATGCGCCCGAACTCCAAGCCGGGCGGAAAATGCCCGGCGGCGACAATCGCGTCGGTCGCAGCCGCCCAATCGGCCAACGCGCGGCGCGATCGGATCGACGCTTCCTTGTCGGCATCGGCGCGATGGCACCATTCGGGATGCTCGATCTGCACGGGGCTGTGCCAGCTATCGCCCACGACGACCAGCGGCCGGCGCGCGGCGAGCACGACCGCCGAATGGCCGGGCGTGTGGCCATAGGCGGCGCGGAATTTCAACTCCGGCCAGCCCGCCGGCGATCCGCCGTCTTGGATCGCCGCGATCCGGCCTTGCGCGAGCAGGGGGGCGACATGCCGTTCGAACGCATCGACGTGATGCGCCTTGGCGGCGGCGGCACCGGCCTTTGCCCAATGCGCGAGCTCGATCGCCGGTGCGGCATAGACCGCGTTGGGGAAACAGGCTTCGCCGTCGACGCTGGCCCAGCCGACGTGATCGAGATGGAAATGCGTGAACGCCATGCACGTCACGGCCGCGCGCGCGATGCCGTGCGCTTCAAGCGCATGATCGAGCCCGCCTTGCAGCCCGCCGAAATAAGCGCTCGGCCCGGGCCCGAGCCCGGCGTCGATCAATGCGACGCCGTCGCCACGGCGCAGCGCCACGACCGTGAAGCGCGTGCGGAACACGCCATCGGGTGCGTAGCGCGCCATCGCGGGATCGTCGTGTTCGGGCACGTTGTCGGGAAAGGCGTGGCTCCAGGCGGCGGGCGCCGGAGAAACGTCGTTCAAGCTCAACGCGGTCCATCCGTCGAGTTCAAGCCGCACCATCGCCGTTCGTCCTTCCGCATCTTCGCCGAAATCCGACCGACCGGCCGGACACCCACCACGCCTATATCAAACCCACGTCTAGATTAAACAGGGAGAAAAATCATGACCGATAATCGAAGCAAGTTCGAATTGTCGCCGACGCGCCGCGCCTTCGCGCTCGGCAGTGCGGCCGCCGCCTTCACGCTCGCCGCACCCGCCGTGCTGCGCGCGCAAGCGGTCGAGATCGAGTACTGGCAGTACTTCTTCAAAGAACGCGTCGAAGCGATGGACGAACTCATCAAGCGCTTCGAAGCCGCCAATCCCGGCGTGAAGGTGAAGCACACGCATTTCCCCTATGCGCAGTACCGCACGAAGACCGCGGCGGCCGTGCCGGCGGGCGAAGGCCCGACGGTGATGCAGCTGTTCTTCGGCTGGATGCGCGAATACGCCAAGGCGAAGCTGATCCAGCCGCTGCCCGCTGACATGTTCAATCCCGCCGCCGTCGATCGCGACTATTTCGACGTCGTGCAGCTGATGAAGACATCCGATGGCTATTGGGCACTGCCGACGGCGGTGCGCAGCCTCGGCATGTTCTACAATAAGAAGATCCAGCAGGAATCGGGGCTGGGCGATAAGCCTGCCAGCACGCTCGACGACTATCTGCGTTACGCGGTCGCTTCGACCAAGCGCGACGGCAGCGGCAACCTGACCCAGGCCGGTGCGACGATCGGCATTCCTTCGCAGGATTATCACTGGTGGCGCGAAGTGCTCGTGCGCCAGCACGGCGGCAAGCCCTACACCGACGATTTCCGCAAGGTGACTTACGCCAACGAAGCGGGTGCGGCGGCCATGGCCTGGTACACCGATTTGCAGCGCAAGCATCGCGTGGCGCAGGCAGGCTTTCTGTCCGAAAGCCAAGCGGCGTTCCGCGCGGGGCGTGCGGCACAGCATGTCGACGGCTCGTTCCGTCTCGGCACGTTCCGCAGTGCGCGCGGTTTCGAATGGGGTGTGGCCGAATTGCCGACGCATAAGGGCGTGGGCGGCAACTACTCGTCCTACTGGGTTAACGGTCTCGCCGCGAACGCCACCGGCGCCAAGAAGGAAGCCGCGCTGAAGTTTCTGGCTTTCGTTACCAACGATGCGTCGATGCAGCTGTGGTTCGAGAAGACCGGCGAGTTGCCGGCCAAGCGCGCCTCGGCGCTGACGCCGGTTAATGTTGCCGATCCACTGACCGGCCCGATGATCACGGGTTTGAACAACGCCTACACGACCGACTTCGTGGCCGAGGAAGCGCAAGGTCAGCTCTTCCAGGACATGCTCGACCGCATCCTGTTGCAGAACCAGGATCCGCTGGCGGCCGTCCGCCAGATGGGCGAAGCCGAGCAGAAGATGATCGACGACCACTACAAGAGCTGAGGCGGCGTCCGGGCCGGTCGCCTTCGGGCGGCCGGCCCTTTCTTGTTCGCAGACGGAATAGTTATGTTTTTTTCGCGTTTCGACTTCGACATGCTCGTGCCCGATCTGGCGCGGGCGGCATTTCACGGCAGCAAGACGGGCGATGCGATCGGTCTGGATGCACTCGCATCCCGTGCGGACGCGACACCGGACAAGTTGCGCGCCCTGGCGGCGGCGCTGACGCAAGCGGGTTTCGCGACGGGTGCGGCGAACGGCGAATTGCGCCGTACCGATCGGGCCGTGCGTTTGTTCGCCATCGATCTTGGCGGCACCAAACTTCATGCCGCGCTGGTCGACGAGACAGGCCGCATCCTGGACGAGATCGTCGAAGCGACCGACCGGCGCGGCGGCCAAGCCGTCATCGCGCAGATCGGCGCGTTGTGCGACGCGTTGCGCGCCAAGGCGGGGCTTGCCGTCGCCGATATCGCCGCTGCGGCTTTGGGGGCGCCCGGTTCCGCGAATCCCCGGACGGGGCGCATCGCGATGGCGCCGAATATCACGGATTTCGACGCTTTCGATGTTGGTGGCGCGTTGCGCGCCCGCTTGGAAATTCCCGTGCGCATCGAAAACGACGTCAACATGGCGGCGCTGGGCGAGCATGCGGCCGGCACCGCGCGCGGCGCTTCGAATTTTGCACTGGTCGCTTTCGGCACCGGCGTGGGGCTCGGCTTGGTGCTGAACGGCGCGCTGGTGCGCGGTGCGGCCGGTTTCGCGGGCGAGATCGCGCATATGCCGATCGGTGCCGATCCGTTCGATGCCGCAAGCTACCGGCTGGGGCCGTTGGAAACCGCGATCGGCAGCGCCGGTTTGGTTCGCGCCGCGCGCCTGCGCGGATTGGACGATGTCGAGAACGTCGAGGGTTTGTTCTTGCGCGCGCGTGCCGGCGATGGCCGCGCGAAATCGACGATCGCCGACGCCGCGCGGATTTTGTTTCTGGCGTTGAGCGCGGTGCGGGCGATCATCGATCCCGAACTCGTCGTGCTGGCGGGCGGCATCGGCTTGCAGCCGGAAATCGCGGCGCAGCTTTCGCGGATCGGCGCCGAGCACCCCTTCGCCCCGAAATTCGCGATCAGCGCGCTGGGTTCGCGCGCCGCGATCGCGGGGGCGGCGAGCTGCGCGCTCGCCGAGGCTTTGCGGGTCGGCGCGGCGGCGTGACATGATCGCGATCTTCACCCACGCCACCGCGACGCAAACGGCCGAAGCCGCGGCATCGCAAGTCGCCGATGCGCTGCGTGCGAAGCCCGATCTCGTACTCGGCCTCGCCACCGGCGGGACGATGCGCCCCTTCAACGCCGCACTGGTCCGTCTCCATCGCGAAGGAAAACTCTCCTTCGCGCGGACGACGATCTTCAATCTTGACGACCATGTCGGCGTGCAGGCGGCGCATCCGCAGTCGTTCCGGCGCTTTATGCGCGAAACGCTGTTCGATCTGGTCGACGCCGATCCGGCGTGTTGCTTCATGCCCGACGGCATGGCGTCGAACCTGGATGCCGAAGCGGCCTCCTATGAGGCGCGGATCGCGGCCGCAGGCGGGATCGATCTGCAGATCCTCGGTCTCGGCCATAACGGGCATATCGCCTACAACGAACCCGGCGCGCCGCATGACTCGCGCACGCGCGCGGTGGTGTTGTCGGCCGATACCGTCATGCGCGCCGCCCCGGATTTCGCGCCGGGGCCGGTGCCGAGCCGGGGGCTTACGATGGGGATTGGCACGATCCTGACCGCGCGTCGTATCGTTCTGATCGCGCACGGTGCAGGAAAAGCCGAAGCCGTCGCGCAATCCCTGCGGCCGCCGCCACGGATCGAATGCCCGGCGAGCGCGCTGCAACGCCATCGCGATGTTGCGTTCTATTTGGATATGGAAGCGAGCGCATTGCTTGAAGCCAAAGCGCAGGATTGACAAGACCCGCTTTGAGAGTGGGTCCGTAAACCGATCGCCGTTTCGTACCGAAGTGACGGCGGCTCATTCGATCGATCCGCTCATATGATGCGTTCACAAGCAAGCGGTCTGAGCATCAAGCGTAAAAGATCAAGTTTCTGGCAATCTCATTTTTCACAAAATTCCTCAAAGCACCGCGATACTGTGGAAAATAATACCGAAATCGTTGAATTCAGTGCGGCCTGGGGGACGGGGTTCGCGGCGATGCCGCTCAGGATTCGCATCCCTTTGCTCCGACCACTCGCAAGAGACGAAGAAGCCCGCCCTGGGAAACCAGTGGCGGGCTTCGGTGTTTTGGCGATAGCGCGACCGCTCCGAGGGGTAAGGGCATTACTAATGATTTACGCTGCCGACATTAATCCCGTTGGCGTCGCCGTCGTTCGTGCTCGCCCCACATGACGGTTGCACGCCGCGTCAAACATGATAAAAGGACTTTCGATTATTTGATCAAACGAGCACTAGCGGTAGGGCATGGCACGGCGCGCGATATATTCGGGATCGAAGTTCGAAGATTTGGCGGGCTATTCGCGCGCCGTGATCGACGACGAATGGGTTTTCGTCTCCGGGACCGCCGGATTCGACCCGAAGACCGGTGCCTTCCCTGACTCGGCGGAGGATCAGACGCATCGCGCGTTGAAGACGATCGCCGAGGCGCTGGCCCAGGCCGATGCGACGCTTGCCGATATCGTGTCGCTGCGCGTTTTCCTGTCGTCGCGCGACCATGTGATGCCGGTGTCGAAGGTTCTGGGCGCTACGTTCACCGATCCGCGGCCGACCAACACCACGATCATCTGCGGCTTCGCCGTCGATGAGATCAAGGTCGAGATCGAAGTCGTTGCGCGCCGCGCGGGCGGACGGCGATGAAGCGCGTTGCACGGCGTATCTCGGGCACGCCGAAAAAGTCGTTCGGCATGTATCAAAAAGCCGCCGCCTTGCGCGACAGCGGCCGCGATCTGATTCATCTGGAGTTGGGCCGCCCGGCGGCGGACACGCCCGAGCATATCAAGCGCGCGACGATCGACGCGCTGCGCGCGGGTGACGTGCATTACAGCGACTTGCTGGGGGTGGCGAAGTTGCGTACGGCGCTGGTCGAAAAGCTGCGCACCCGTAACGGCATTCCCGCGACGCCCGAAACCGTGCTCGTCACGAACGGTTTGACGCACGCCGCTTTCGCCGTTCTCATGACCACGCTCGATCCGGGTGATGAAGTCATCCTGATCGATCCGCATTATCCCCAGCATATCGGAAAGATCGAACTCGCCGGTGCGGTCCCGGTGTTTGCCGCGCTCGATCCCGCCGACGATTTCAAGCTGATGCCGGCGCGGATCGAAGCCAAAATCTCACCGCGCACACGCATGATTGTGCTCGTCAACCCGGTCAATCCGACGGGGCGGGTGTTTTCGCACGACGAGCTTGAAGGGCTCGCGGATATCGCGCGCCGTCACGATCTTCTGGTATTCGCCGACGAAGTCTACGAGGACATCGTCTATGACGGTGCGGCGCATATCAGCATCGCGTCGCTGCCCGGCATGGCGGAGCGAACCTTCTCCGCCTTCGCCTTCACGAAATCCTTCGCGATGGACGGTTGGCGCATCGGCTATCTATCTGCACCCGCTTGGGCCATGTCGGGGCTCGTCAAGATTACGGCGAACGACGTGACGCATGTGAACACGTTCATTCAAAGCGGCGCGCTCGCCGCGATCACCGGCCCCGGCGAAGTTCTCGCGGCGTTGGTCGACGAGGATCGCCGCAAGCGCGACTTCGTCGTGCAGCGCCTTAACCAAATGCCGGGCGTGCGCTGCGCGTTGCCACAAGGTGCCATCTACGCCTTCCCCGATATTTCGGGGACCGGCGTGCCGTCGCAAGAATTGGCCGATATGATCCTCGAACGTGCGAATGTCGTCGTCGAAGCGGGCAGTTTCTACGGTGCGGCGGGCGAGGGGCATATCCGGATTTGCTTCGGTTCCGAAAGCCTCGCGCGGTTGCAGGAAGGCATGGACCGCTTGAGCACGTTCTTCAATCGGATGTGATCGCCACAATGGATAAAATCATCCTCACCACGCAGGGGCTCCGCCGGAATTTCGGCGCG
>JAIUNH010000194.1 GCA_020161965.1 Pseudomonadota bacterium | reverse complement strand
CAACATCGCCAACGCCTCGCCCATCGGCGATTCGCCACCGATGTTCCTGGCGTTGGAAGCCGAGATCGATTTGTTCGGCCCCAAAGGCACGCGCACGCTGAAGCTCGCCGATTTCTTCCTTGATTATCGCAAGACCGCGTTGGGGCCGGGCGAGATCGTCGCGGGCGTGCGCGTCCCCCTGCCCCGCGCAAACACGAAGCTCGCGGCCTACAAGATCTCCAAGCGGTTCGATGACGATATCTCCGCCGTCTGCGGTGTGTTCGCCCTCGATCTCGACGGCGACACGGTCAAAGCGGCGCGCCTCGCCTATGGCGGCATGGCGGCGATTCCGAAGCGGGCATCACATGCCGAAGCCGCGCTGATCGGTAAGAAATGGACGCTGGAAGCCGCGCAAAGTGCGGGTGCGGCGCTAGTACAAGATTTCGCACCGCTCGACGACATGCGCGCCTCGGCTTCGTATCGATCGAAGGTCGCGGCGAATTTGATCGCGCGTTTCTGGCACGAAACCGCCGGCACGGCCGCCACGCGGGTGGTGCGCTATGGCTGAGCGTTACGCCCCCGCAATCGCCGAACCAACCTTCGATCCGATCGGCAAATCGGCGAAACACGACAGCGCCGCCCTGCATGTCGCTGGCGAGGCCGTCTATGTCGACGACGTGCCGATGCCCAAAACCGGGCTCGAAACCTATTGCCTGTTGTCGCCCAAGGCGCATGCCAAGATCGTCTCGATCGATCTGACCGATGTGCTGATCTCGCCGGGTGTCCACGCGGCGATATCGTGGCAAGACATTCCCGGCCGCAACGATGTCGGCCCGATCTTCCCGAACGAGCCGATTTTGGCGAACGGCGTGGTCGAATATATCGGCCAGCCCATCGTCGCCATCGCGGCGGAGACTGTGAAACAGGCGCGCGCGGCGGCGAAGAAGGCGAAGATCGTCTACGAAGATCTGCCGGCGATCCTGACCATCGACGACGCGATGGCGCAGAAGGCTTACGTCGCGCCGCCCTACAAGATGGAACGCGGCGACGTGGCCGCAGCGCTGGCCAAGGCACCGCATCGCCTGAAGGGCGAGTTCGCGAACGGCGCGCAGGACCATTTCTATCTCGAAGGGCATATCGCCCTCGCCTATCCGCTCGAAGACGGGCAGATGCGCGTGTTGTCGTCTTCGCAGCACCCCAGCGAGGTGCAGAAAATGGTCGCGGGCTGTTTGAACCTGTCCGCCAACCAAGTGAACGTCGAAATGCGCCGCATGGGCGGCGGGTTCGGCGGCAAGGAAACCCAACCCGCGATTTTCGCCTGCATCGCGTCGCTGTTGGCGCGGCGCACCGGCCACGCGGTCAAATATCGCGTCGATCGCGACGACGATTTCATGATCTCGGGCAAGCGCCACGATTTCCGCGTGCGCTACGAGGTCGGCTTCGACGACGACGGCAATCTGCTCGCCCTCGATATCGAATACGCGGCGCGCGCGGGCCATGTCGCGGATCTGTCGACGTCGATCGTGGATCGCGCGCTGTTCCACACGACCAACACTTATTTCATCCCCGCCGTGCGCGCGACGGGCTATCCGTGCAAGACGCACACGCAGTCGAACACGGCGTTTCGCGGCTTCGGCGGCCCGCAAGGCATCCTGGCGGCCGAACACATTATCGACCGCGTGGCGCGGCATCGCGGCCTCGATCCTTTGACCGTACGGCAGCGGAATTTCTATGGGCCTGCACCCCGTGCGCAGACGCATTTCGGCCAAACGGTCGAAGATTTCGTCGCCGACAAGATCGTCGCCGATCTGGCGAAGGAAGTTGATTACACGGCGCGGCGCAAAGCGATCGACGCGTTCAACGCCGCGAACCCGATCCTGAAAAAGGGCATGGCGCTCTGCGCCATCCAGTTCGGGATTTCCTTCACCGCGATCCAGTTCAACCAGGCCGGGGCGTTGGTGCATGTCTATAACGACGGCTCGATTTCGCTGAACCATGGCGGCACCGAAATGGGCCAGGGTCTGCACATCAAAATTGCGCAGATCGTCGCCCATGAATTCGGCGTGGCGCTGGAACGCGTGCGCATCACCGCGACCGATACCGGCAAAGTGCCGAACACATCGGCGACGGCGGCATCGGCGGGCTCCGACCTCAACGGCCAAGCCGCCAAGCGCGCGGCGGCCGAGATCAAGCAGCGCCTTGCGCAATTCGTCGCCGGGCTCTACGGCGTGTCGGAAACGGGCGTGACCTTCGCCAACGGCATGGTCGGCGCCGCCGGCAAATCGATGAAATTCGAGGAAGTCGTTTGGCGCGCCTATAACGCGCGCGTATCGCTATCGGCGACCGGCTTCTATTCCACGCCGAAGATCCATTGGGATCGCGCCAAGGCCTGGGGCCGCCCGTTCTTCTATTTCGCCTACGGGGCCGCCTATTGCGAAGCGACGATCGACACGCTGACCGGCGAATACAAGATCGACCGCGCCGAAATTCTGCACGACACCGGCCGCTCGCTGAACCCGGCCGTCGATCTGGGTCAGGTGGAAGGCGCCTTCATCCAAGGCATGGGCTGGGTGACCAGCGAAGAAATCTGGTTCGACAAGACCGGCCGCCTGCGCACCCATGCGCCCTCGACCTATAAAATCCCGATCGCGCGCGATATGCCGACACAGTTTCGTGCGCGACTGTGGGCGCCCGCCGAAAACGTCGAGGAGACGGTGCATAAATCCAAGGCCGTCGGCGAGCCGCCGCTCACACTCGCCGCAGCACCGTTCCTCGCGTTGCAGGATGCGTGTGCGGCCGCCGTCCCCGGCGCCTATCCGCTGCTGGTTGCCCCGGCCACCCCCGAGCGCGTGTTGACCGCGATCGACGCGGCGAAGGCGAGCCAATGACCGGCGAATTTCTGCCTCTGCCGTCCGAAGATTGGCTTGCCGCGCTGACGCGCCATCGCCAAGCGGGCACGGCGTGTGCGCTAGTGACGGTGCTGGCGGTCGAAGGCTCGTCCCCGCGCGAGGCCGGGACAAAGATGCTGGTCGATGCACAAGGCCAGGTCGGTTCGATCGGCGGCGGTCATCTGGAGATGAAAGCGATCGAGATCGCACGCGATCTGATCGACAAGTGCCAAACCGCGCCGCATGTCGAACGCTTCGCGCTGGGGCCGAAGCTCGGCCAATGTTGCGGCGGTGTCGTCACGCTGTCGATCGAGCCGTTCGCAGCACCCGAATTCCAAGTGTGGATTTTCGGGGCCGGCCATGTCGGCAAGGCTTTGGTTCATCACCTTGCCGGATTGCCGTGGCGCGTGACGCTGGTCGACGGGCGGCCCGAGCAATTTCCGGCCTTGCTGCCCGCGAACGCCGCGCGCCGGGTCGAGGAATTCGCGGAGGACGCCGCGAAAGACGTTCCGCCGGGGGCGGCGGCGCTCGTCATGACGCATAGTCACGATCTCGATCTCGCGATCGTCGAACGTTTTCTCAAGCGCGGCGATTTGAGTTTCGTGGGTTTGATCGGCTCGGCCAGCAAACGCGCGCGCTTCGAAGCGCGGCTCGCGGCGAAGGGGATCGATCCTTCGTCCTTAATCTGCCCGATCGGCGACGAAGGAATCGCGGACAAACATCCGCATGCGATCGCGATCGCGGCGGCGGCGCAGCTGCTGCGCGTGCGCCAAACCGCAACGGCGGAGAAAACGCCGGCCTAAGCCGCAACGCGGATTTTGCCGCGTGCCGCCTTGGCGTCGCGCACCGGCGGCAGGCCGAACATCCGCCCGTATTCGCGCGTGAATTGATGCACGCTTTCGTAGCCGACGGCGAAGGCCGCGTTGCCGGCGCTCGCCCCTTCGGCCTGCATCAGGCGTCGCGCCTCGATCAATCGCAGTCGCTTCTGGAATTGCAGCGGCGACAGCGACGTGACCGCGCGGAAATGCTGGTGAAACGACGAAGCGCTCATGCCCGCGACATCGGCGAGATCGTCGACGCGCAACGGCTTGGCGAAGTCGCGGCGCAGGAGGGCCACCGCGCGCGCCACGCGCGCCGCCTGCCCGTCCGGCCAGCCCAGACGGCGGATCGCCGGCCCCAATTTTCCCGCCAATAGCCAGTAATGGAACTCGCGCAGCAACGCGCCGTGCAGCATCGGCACCGCTTGCGGGCGATCCAGCAGCCGCAACAGCCGCAAGGCCGCGTCGGCGGTTTCGCGATCGGTCGAATCGACGCGCAACGGCGCCGCCGCATCGGGTTTGCCGCCGCCCATTTGGGTGACTAGATCGGCGATCAATGCCGCGTCGAGTTCGACGACCAGCGAATAATAGGGTGCGGCCCGGCTCGCGCGGGTGATCTGGCTGACCGTCGGCACGTCGGCCGTAATCAGCAGCGTGTCGCCCGCCGAGAAATCGAAATCGCGATCGCCCATCGTCACGCGCTTGGCGCCTTGGACGACCAGACACGCGAGCGGACGCGGGATTGCGTGGACGAGGCCGCTCGGCGCCGTCGCGCGCACGGTCGTCAGGCCGGGGATCGGCGTCGGGCTGACGCCGTCCACCCCGGCATGGGCTTCGGCATGGAACCGGACGGCATCGCGCAATTCGTTCATGGCGCGAGCATACGCCAATTCGGAGGATTAGGCAAAGATCGCCAGGGATCCGGCAACAAGGATTTCCGGTTCGGGGCGATCTTCCCATCACCGGACGACGCGATTTCGTCCCCAACCTCGAAAGGAAAATCCCATGTCCAAGATCACCCTCATCACCGGTGCGAGCCGGGGCCTTGGCCGCAACGCCGCACTCAGCGTCGCCCGCGCGGGCGGCGACGTGATCATCACCTATCTGCGCAACGAAGCCGAAGCGCGCAAGGTCGTGACCGAGATCGAAGCCCTGGGCCGCAAGGCGGCGGCGATCCAGCTCGACGCCGGAAACATCGCCGCTTTCGGCACATTCGCGGCGCGGCTGGAAACGGTCTTGCGCGACAAATGGGGCCGCGACCGCTTCGACCATCTGGTCAACAACGCCGGCCACGGCGACTACGCGCTGATCGGCACCATGACCGAGGCGCAGTTCGACGGTTTGGTGAACGTCCATTTCAAGGGCGTGTTCTTCCTGACCCAGACGCTGCTGCCGCTGCTCGCCGATGGCGGGCGGATCGTCAACCTGTCGTCGGGCCTGACGCGCCAATCCTTCCCCGGCTACGGCGTCTACGCCGCCGCGAAGGGCGCAGTCGAAGTGCTGACGGTCTATATGGCCAAGGAATTGGGCAAGCGCGGGATCGCGGTCAACACCGTGGCGCCCGGCGCGATCGAAACCGATTTCGGCGGCGGCGCCGTGCGCGACAATCCGGAGATCAACAAGATCTTCGCCGACATGACGGCTTTGGGCCGTGCGGGCGTGCCCGACGATATCGGACCGATGATCGCGAGCCTGCTGTCGGATGCCAATCGCTGGGTCAACGCGCAGCGGATCGAAGTCTCCGGCGGGCAAGCGATCTAAACGGAGCCGATCCAAAAAAGAAAAAGCCGGGCGGGGTCACCCCCGCCCGGCTTTATCGCTTCGTCGGTTTAGATCGCCGCGACCACGACGATTTCGACCCAGTATTGCGGCCCGGCGAGGCTCGCCTGCACGGTCGCGCGCGCGGGCGTGTTGCCCGCACTGACCCAGCCGTCCCACACCGAATTCATATCGGCGAAGTGGCGGATATCCGGCAGATAGATCGTCGCCGACAGAAGCTTCGTCTTGTCGCTGCCGGCAGCGGCGAGCAATTCGTCGATCTGCGCCAGGATCTGCTGGGTCTGCTTCTTCACGTCGGGCACGGGATCGGCGGCCACCTGGCCCGCGACATAGACGGTCGAGCCGTGGACGACGGCCTGGCTCATACGCGGGCCCGGCTTGATGCGCTGGATGGTCATTCTTCGGTTCTCCCAAACGGATTAGGGCCGCGACCTTCGCAAGTCGCGGCCCCGAAATCCAGCCTTTTGGAAGAAGGGACTTAGGTACCTTCTTGGCCGCGCGTCGCCCAGCCGGTGAAGTGCTGTTCGAGCGCCACGGTGACGCCGTACATGATGACGCCCATCACCGCGATGACCATCAGCCCGGCGAAGACGAGCGGCACATCGAAGCGCGACGATGCGGCGATCATGAGGTACCCGATGCCTTCGTTCGACGCGACCGTCTCGGCGACGACGGAGCCCACGAAAGCGAGCGTGATCGCGACCTTCAGCGAGGCGAAGAAATAGGGCAGCGAGCGCGGGATGCCGACCTTCCACAGAATTTGAAGTTTGCGGGCGCCCAGCGAGCGCATCACGTCGCGCATTTCGGGTTCGATCGTGGCGAGCCCCGTGGCGACGTTCACCGCGATCGGCAGGAAGGCGATCATGAACGCGGTCAACACGGCAGGGACGGCGCCGATGCCGAACCAGATGACCAGCACGGGCACGACCGCGACTTTGGGGATCGAGTTGAAGCCGATCAGCACCGGATAGAGACCGGCATAGATGACGCGCGAGGCACCGATCGCGAGGCCCAGGAACAAGCCGACGACCACGGCCAGTGCGAAGCCGCCCATCGTGGTGGCGAGGGTGAAGGCCGCGTTGCTCCAGATCGGGCCCCAACGCAGGATCAGCGTCGACCAGATCACCGACGGACGCGGCAGAATGAAGGGCGGGATCTTGAAGGCGACGCACGCCATTTCCCAGAACAGGAACAGGCCGATCACGGTGGCGATCGGCGTGACATAGACGATCATTTTGTCGCGATTCATGAGGGTCCGGACCTGCCTGGGTTGGTATCGTTGCCCCTGGTCTTGCAACCGTCATTCCAAGAATTGAATACAATCAACTCATTGATTTTATTGAGGGCGAATATGACCCTGCTCATTTTTTGGGCTGACTGCCCGGCCCTCGCCAAGACTCTTGGAGGCCGCCCCCAAACGGGCTAGCAAGGCGTTATGAGCCCGAGTTTGATCGCGATTCTCCTGGCCGGCCTTGCCGGTTATGCCGGTGCCGAAGCGATGGCGCGCTATCGCGTGCTGGTCGATACGCCCAACGAACGCTCGTCGCACAAACTGCCCACGCCGCGCGGCGGCGGCATCGGGCTGGTGATCGGCGTATTGGCGGGTGGTGCGGTGATCGCTTCGCCCACACCCGAAATGATCGGGCTGGCGATCGGGGCGGCCATCGCCGCGATCGCGGGCCTCGCCGATGATCGGCGCGCCCAGGGTGCCTTCGTCAAATTCGGCGCGCAGTTTCTGGCGGCGTTCGCCGCGATGGGCTCCGGACTCGTCTTCG
>JAIUNH010000193.1 GCA_020161965.1 Pseudomonadota bacterium | reverse complement strand
CCTTGCCTTGCAGCTTGGCGACTTCGTCGGCGATGTTGAGATTGGCGTCGCCGGTCAGGCGCTTGAGCTCTTCGATCTTGCCTTCGAGCTCGGCGATCGGCTTCTCGAATTCGAGGTAATGCGTCATGGCCCTGGGTCTATAGCATGCTCGGGCGTTATGTCACGCCTTCGGATTTCATCGTCGAATCAAGCCTTAAGCCCATTGGCGCAGGCGATCGGCCTTGGCGACCAAGGCCCGCGCCTGGCGGATCGACGCGATATCGACCAGCCGGCCCTCGTAGGTCGCGGCCCCTTGGCCGCGTTCGGCGGCTTCTTCGAGTGCGAGCAGGATGCCTTTGGCGCGCTCGATCTCCATCGGATCGGGCGTGAAGGCCTCGTTCACCGGCAGAATCTGCGTGGGATGGATCACCATCTTGCCTTCGCAGCCCAGCGCCGCGGCGCGCGCGGCCGATTCCTTCAGGCCCAGCGGATCGTTGAAATCGGCATAGGGCCCGTCGATCGGCCGCTTGCCGGCGGCCCGCGCGGCGACGACCAAGCGGGCGAGCGCGTAATGCCAGATGTCGCTCATCCGGCCGTCGATCGTATAGGCGGGCGACAAGCCGCCGATATTCGTCGTGCGCATGCCCATCGACGCGGCGAGATCGCCCGAGCCCAGGATCAACGCTTCGATGCGCGGGCACGAAGCGGCGATGGCTTCGACATTGGCGAGGCCTTGCGCGGTCTCGATCAACAATTCGAGACCGATCGGCGTGGCGATGCCCTTGGCGCGTTCGATCTGGCTAAGCCACATATCGAGCGCGATGACGTCTTCCGGTCGGTTGACCTTGGGCACCATCAAAAGGTCGAGGCGCGTGCCCGCCTTCTCCACGACGTCGATCACGTCGCGATACATCCATTCGGTATCGCCGCCGTTGACGCGCACCGAAATGGTTTTGCCCACGCCCCGCCAATCGATGTCGTTGAGGCCATCGATCGCATTCTTGCGCGCCTTGGCTTTGTCCGACGGCGCCACCGCATCCTCCAAATCGAGGAAGACGTGATCGGCGGCCGAGAGCGCGGCCTTCGCGAACAATTCGGGCCGGCTGGCGGGAACGGCCAACGCCGTGCGGTTCAAACGGGCGGGAACGCTGTCGGGCATGGGATCGCTCTCCGTCGTTAGGCCGCGCGGCGGGGCAGCTTGGCGATCTTCGCGCCGCTTTCGCGCTCGGCAAGGCGCAACTCGTAGATCTTTTGCAGATTGAGCCAGTAATCGGCGCTGGAGCCGAACCAATGGCCCAAGCGCAGCGCCGTGTCGGCGGTGATCGCGCGCTTGCCGTTCAGAATGCCGGTCACGCGATTGACGGGGACGGCGATTTGGCGCGCGAACGCCGCCGCCGACAGGCCCAAATCGTTCAGCGCTTCGGCCAGATGTTCGCCGGGATGGATGGGGGTGCGCATGTCCAAGCCCTCAATGATAATCCACGATTTCGACATCGACGGGACCGGGCGCGTTCTCCGGCCATGCAAAGCAGATGCGCCATTGGTCGTTGATGCGAATGCTGTAAAGCCCTTTCCGGTCGCCGCGCAGCGCTTCCAACCGATTGCCGGGAAACGCCATGAGATCGCGCAGATCGCGGGCCGCATCCAGCCGGTCGAGCCGCATTTCAGCTTGGCGCGCGAAGCCGGAAAACGCCTTGACCGTTTCGCCCCGCGCGAACGCCGCCGTTCGTTTGTCGCGGAAACTTACGATCATGCTTATAAATTACCATCCATTACGCATGACGTAAAGCATAATGGCGGCGTCAAGAAAAAGGGCGGATGGCGGCGCCATCCGCCCTTCGTCATGGGCGGTATCAGCCGATCTTCGACTCGTTCGCGACGACCCAGTCATAGGCGGGCAGCGTCAAAAAGTCGGGGAATTTCTCGGCATCGATCATTTCCAGGAACATCTTCGACGCTTCCTTGTAGCGGCCCTTGGCGTAGCGATCGGCACCCTGGGCCTTCTTGATCTTCTCCAGTTCCTCGTCAACGATCTTGCGCACGAGCGACTTGTCGACCGTGCGGCCGTCGTCGAGCGTGGCGCCGTGATGGACTTGCTGCCACACCTGGGCACGCGAGATTTCGGCGGTCGCAGCATCTTCCATCAGATTGTAGAGCGGCACGCAGCCGATGCCGCGCAGCCACGCTTCCAGATAGCCGATGCCCACGGCGCAGTTCTGGCGCAAACCGCCTTCGGTCATCGTACCGGCGGCGGGTTGCAGCAGGTCGGCCGCCGTCACGTGCACGTCCTGGCGCTTGCGCGCGATCTGGTTGGCGTCCTTCATCTTCTCGTCGAACACCGCCTTGGCGATGGGGACGAGTCCCGGATGCGCCACCCACGTGCCGTCATGGCCGTCATTGGCTTCGCGTTCCTTGTCGGCGCGCACCTTGGCCATCGCGGCGTCGTTGGCGGCGGGATCGTCCTTGATGGGGATCTGTGCCGCCATGCCGCCCATCGCGTGGACGTTGCGCTTGTGGCAGGTCTTGATGACGAGCTGCGAGTACGAGCGCATGAAATGCGAGGTCATCGTGACCTGCCCGCGATCGGGCAGCATCTTCTGCGGATCTTCGGCCATCTTTTTGATGTAGGAGAAGATGTAGTCCCAGCGGCCGCAATTGAGGCCGGCCGAGTGCTCGCGCAGCTCGTACAGGATTTCGTCCATCTCGAAGCTCGCCAGCAGCGTTTCGATCAACACGGTCGCCTTGATCGAGCCGCGCTTGATGCCGAGCTTGTCCTGCGCGTGGACGAAGATGTCGTTCCACAAACGCGCTTCGAGATGGCTTTCCATCTTCGGCAGATAGAAATACGGGCCCGAGCCCTTCTTCTGCAGGGTCTTCACGTTGTGGAAGAAATAGAGGCCGAAATCGAAGATCGAGCCCGACATCGGGCGCCCGTCGACGATGACGTGCTTCTCCGGCAGCGCCCAACCGCGCGGGCGGACGAACAGCACGGCGTGTTTCGGGTTCAGCTTGTAGTGCTTGCCCGATTTCGGATCATCGAATTCGATCGTACCGAGATTGGCGTCGCGAAGGTTCACATGGCCTTCGATCAGATTGTTCCAGGTCGGCGTCGAGGCGTCCTCGAAATCGGCCATGAACACGTTGGCACCGCAGTTCAGCGCGTTGATCACCATCTTGCGATCGACGGGCCCGGTGATTTCGACGCGGCGGTCGAGAATATCCTTGGGCAGCGGCGCCACGGTCCAATCGCCTTCGCGCACCGAGCGCGTCTGCGGCAGGAAGTCGGGCTTCTCGCCCGCATCGATTCGGGCCTGGCGGTCGGCGCGCGCCTTCAGCAATTCCAGGCGACGACCGCCGAATTTGCGCTCCATCTCCACCACGAAGGCGATCGCTTCGGGTGTCAGAATTTGTAGATGGTCGGGCTTCACGCTGGCGTCGAGCTTCACGCCCGCGGGCAGGATCGTGCCGCCGGGGCCCTTGACCGTGGTCGGGGCGGGCGGCGGCGGCGGGGGCGCCTTCGGGGCGGGGGCTGCGGCCTTGACCGGGGCCGGCTTGGTGACCGCGACGGGGGCGGGCTTGGCTGCGGGCTTTGCGGCCGGTGCCGGTTTCGCGACAGGCTTCGGAGCGGGGGCCGCCGCCTTTTTCACAGGCACCGTCTTCACCGGTGCGGGGGCTTTCTTGGCCGGCGGGGCCTTTTTGGCCGGGGCCGGCTTCTTGGCGGGCGCCTTCTTGGGAACGGGCTTCTTGGCCGGGGCGGGGGCTTTTTTCGCCGGCGCCGCCTTCTTGGCCGGGGCGGCCTTCTTGGCGGGGGCTTTTTTGGCGGGTTTCTTCTTCGCGGCCATGGCTCGTTCCTTATTTCCGACGGAAGCTTATCAACGTGTACCGGGCCGCAAGGGGGCGATCAAGGCGCCTTGCGGCGGGCCAAAGGATGATGCGAATGCACCAGCCGTTTCAACCTTTCGCCGCCGACATGCGTGTAAATTTGGGTCGTTGCGATATCGGCATGGCCCAGCATCGCTTGGACCGCGCGCAAATCCGCCCCCCGGTCCACCAAATGGCTGGCGAAGGCGTGGCGCAACACATGCGGCGATAGGCGGGCGGGCTCGATTCCCGCCGCCGGCGCCAATTCTTTGAGCGCTTGATAGAAGCGCGCCTCGGTCATGTGCCCGGCCTCGGCGCGGCTGGGAAACAGATAAGGAGAGGCTTTTTTCTTTTCCGCCAAGGCCGCATCGCGGATCACGCGCCAGGCGGTGATCGCGTCGCGCGCAGGCCCCGACAAAGGAACAAGTCTTTCCTTGTCGCCCTTGCCGCGCACGATCAGGAAGCGCCCATCGCGCGACAGCGCCGATAGCTTCAAGCCCGCGAGTTCGGAAATCCGCAAACCCGAGCCGTAGAGGATCTCGAGCGCGCAGACGAGGCGCGTGTCGTTCTTGGCCTGCGCCGTGTCGATCAGCGCCCGGGTTTCGTCTTCCGACAAAATCTTGGGTAAGGGGCGGCCGATCTTGGGTGCATCGACGCTGGCGAAGGGATCGGTCTGCGAACGCCGTTCGCTCACCAGAAAACGATGGAACTGGCGCAACGCCGACAAGCGCCGCGCGGTCGAACGCGGGCTTAAACCCTTGCGCGCCAGATCGGCCATATAGGCTTTGGCGTGATCGGGCGTCGCGGAAATCGCGTCGGCCCCTTTGCGTTCCAGGAATTCTTCGTAATGCGCCACGTCGCCGCGATAGGCGCGTTGCGTATGTTCGGACGCGTTGCGCTCCGCGACCAGCATTTCCAGAAACGCGTCGCCGTGGATCGAGACCTCATCGGGGGCCGTTTTGGGGCGGCCCATGGCGTCAGAGCCCCGAGGCGATCGCCGCTTCGACGGCCAGCGCGCGCGCGGCCGGTTCCTGGCCGACGGCACGCAGCGCGTCGAGCAAGGCGAGCAGCGTTTGCGGGGCCGCACCGGCCGGGCCTTCCATGCCCAACACTTGCGCTGCCAGCGCGATCGTTTCCGCCGTGCGACCTTGGACCGCCGCTTGATGCAGCGCCGTCCACACCGCCGCGTTGGGCAGATTGGTCTGCGACAGCGGCGGCGTTTTCTCCGGGAAGGCGGCAAAGGCGGCCCCCGGCGGGAGTTGCCCCAATCCGGCCAGCAACGTCGTCGCCAACGCGACGCGCGCCGGGGCGGCTTGCGCGTCGAGCTTCACGCTCGCGTCGCGCCACGCCAGGAACGCGCGGCCGTCATTCGTGTCTTCCCAAGGTTGGCCCGCGATCGTGACCAATGCCCACAACGCGGCGTAGCGATCTTGCGCGGCACCGGCCTCGGCGCCGATGCGCGCCACGCGCGCGAAGCGCAGCCATTCGCGCGCATCGTCGGGGAAACCCGCCAGTAGGAAGGCGCGCACCGCGTCGCCCGCATACGGCGCCAGCTCCGGCGAGGCCGGCACTTCGGCCAGAAGATCCACACTCGCGCGCACCAGCGTGGCGTAGCCGCCGCGCTCGCGCCCATAGCGCCAAAGGTTTTGGAGGGCGGCGAGGCGCGCTTGGCCGCTTGCCGCTTTCGCCGCTTGATAAAGGGCGGCACGGCCGCGCGGGCCGCCATCGGTCCGCGCGAAGGCGGCCGCATCGGCGGTTTGCGCCGGCGTGAGTTCGACGGCCGCATAAGCCTTGGCGAGTTCGGCAGACGGCAGCGCGCCATAGGTTTCGGCACGCTCGGCGGCGGCCAAACGGATTTCGGGCGTGGCGCCGTCGTATGCGGCGAGTGCCCGCAACAAGCCGGGATCGTCGCTGCGCGCCAAATCGGCGGGCGGGGCGACCTTGGCCGCGCGCATCATCGCGAAACCGAGCGGCGAAAGCTTCGCCGCGTTGTCGATCTTCACGCCGCGCCCGTCGCCGCCTTGGGCGAACAGCAGCGTGATGAAGGTCGCGTCTTCGGGCACGCCCTGGTCGCGCAGCAGCGTCAGCCCCAGCTCGGCGCGTTGGCGATCGCCTTCCAGCGCTTGGCAGAACAAAAGCCCGCGCCGCACATCGGGCGCCTTGGATTTGTCGAGCAGGTCGCGCGTCAATCCGCAAGCGGCCTTGTCGTCGCCCGCAAGCCACGCGTTGTCCAGGCGCGCCGCCAGCACATCGCCGTCGATCTCGCGCTGGGGAATGCGCTGCGCCAATTTCTCGGCCGCGTCGAAGGCGCCGAGATCGAGAAGCTTGCGCGTGCGCAGTGCCACCAGACCGACCTTGCCGTCGCCCGACGGCGTGGTCGTCGTGGAAATCAGCAAACGGATCGCCATGTCGCGCGCGGGCGTGGACGCGACGGGTGCCGGCAAATCGCCGATCAGGCGTTCGGCGATCGGCCGCGCCGTGCCGTTCCACGCGGTTGCGGGCAAGCCGCCTTGCGCGCCGTCGATTAGGCCGACGGCTTCGATATCCATCGGGCGGATGCTCTCGACCTCGAACCCCGCCGGCGCCGAAGGCGGCGTGGGCGCGGGCGTCAACGGCGTCGATTGCGCATCCGGCGTCGTTCGCTGCGGGGGCATCAGCAGCTGGGCGGCGGCGGGCGAAACCGCCGCCAAGCCCAGTGCGAAGCCGAGGGCGAGGCGCTCAGCGCGGCAGGCGATCATTGGGAATGACTTTCTCGACCCGCGCCGAGGGGGCGGGGATGTCCCAGGTGGCCAGGAAGCCGACCACACCGGCCGTTCCCAGGACAAGAAGGGCCAGAAGCACAAGAAGTGCGCTGCGCATTGGGCGTATCGTTCCGTAAGTCTTGGTGAAGGAAGCCTAAGTATTTGCCACGATTATGGAAAAATCGTGACGACTCGTGAAGATGCAGGCCGTGAAGCCGTTTGCTACACTGCCATTATGTTGCGCATGCGCAAGAGGAAAGGCGACGCCGGGACCGCGAATTTCGCGTATGTCCCTGGTGCTGAACGTTAACCGGGATGGACGGCGAACCGATCGGCGCGCCGCCGGACCTGGCGGCGACGCAAACCATGACCGTTAATCAGGATATCCGCGCCCGGCTCGACCGGACCTTGGTCATGGTCGGGTTGATGGGGGCGGGCAAATCGGCGATCGGCAAGCGCTTGGCGCAGGCGCTGTCCTTGCCCTTCGTCGATGCGGACAAGGAGATCGAGGAAGCCGCCGGCTGCACGATCCCCGAGATTTTCGCGCGCTTCGGCGAGCCGGCCTTCCGCGACGGCGAGCGCCGGGTGATTACGCGCCTGCTCGACGGCAGCCGCTAGGCCAGCCTCGAGGCCCTGAGTTGGCTTTGCGGGCGGAAGCGGCTATCGAGCGG
>JAIUNH010000192.1 GCA_020161965.1 Pseudomonadota bacterium | reverse complement strand
GATTTCGGAAATGGGGCCGCTGCTGCTCGCGCGCCTGCTCGAACTCAACGACACGCAAGCCGGCGTGTTGCAGCTCGTGTTCAAGGTCGCGGACGACGAAGGCCTGTTGCTGCTCGACCTTAAAGATCTGCGCGCATTGCTGACCCATGTCGCGGAGAATGCGGCCGAGTATCGCGAGCGTTACGGCAATGTCGCGTCCGCCTCGGTCGGCGCGATACAACGCGGCTTGCTCGCTCTCGAGGCACAAGGAGCCGATAAGTTCTTCGGCGAGCCGGAGCTTGATCTTCAGCATTTGATGGGCGTGCTGCCCGACGGGCGCGGCATCGTGTCGGTGCTGGCAGCGGAGGTGCTCTACCAGCGCCCCAAGCTCTACGCGACGTTCCTGCTGTGGCTGCTGTCGGAATTGTTCGAGCGTTTGCCCGAAGCGGGCGACGTCGCCAAGCCCAAGCTCGTCTTCTTCTTCGACGAAGCGCATCTGCTGTTCGCCGACGCGCCCAAGGCGCTGGTCGAAAAGGTCGAGCAGGTCGTGCGGCTCATTCGTTCGAAGGGGGTCGGCGTCTATTTCGTGACGCAAAACCCGCTCGACATTCCCGACGCGGTGCTGGGCCAGCTCGGCAATCGCGTGCAGCATGCGCTGCGCGCCTTCACGCCGCGCGACCAGAAGGCGGTGAAGGCAGCAGCACAGACCTTCCGTGCGCGCCCCGGTCTCAATACCGAAGCCGCGATCCTCGAACTCGCCGTCGGCGAAGCGCTGGTCTCGTTCCTCGACGCGAAAGGCACGCCCGTGCCCGTCGAGCGCGCGCGTGTGGTGCCGCCGCGCACGCGGTTGGGCCCGGTCGATGCCGGTGAGCGTTTGGGCATCATCAACAACTCGCCGCTCTCCGGCGTTTACGACGAGGCGATCGATCGCGAGAGCGCCTACGAAAAACTGCGAGAAGCCAAGCCCAAGAAAACCAGCGGCATCGCCGATGCGATTTTCGGCGGCGGCACGACGCGCCCTGCGCCGCGTGCCCCCGCCTCACGTAATCGCGCCCAACCCAAATCCTTCGGCGAACAAGTCGCCACATCGGTCGCACGCTCGGTCGCGTCGTCGATCGGCCGGCAGATCGGCACACGCATCGTGCGCGGCATACTGGGTTCGATCCTCAAATGAGAATTCTGATCGCGGTCTTTCTGCTGCTGGGGATCGGCGCCGCCGTCGCACAAACGCCGTCGCGCATTACGCCCGACACGGCGAACGTCGCCTGCATCGGCAAGGCCGACACACCGCAATGCGCGACCGCGACCTTCTTCGCTTGCGCCGTGCGACGCATGCCGGAGATTTGCGCCGCCGTGGGATTGGTCGAGCCGCCGCGTTTGTTCGACGGCGCGTTTCGGTCGAATGGCTGTTCGACCGCGCGTCGATCATTCGCGAGCGCGACGTGACCGAAGACCTGCAGCATTTCGCTTGGTTCAAAGCGGGCAACACGCTGGTCGAGGCGCAAGTGCGCCATTGCGCGCCCGAGGCGGCGGATTGCGCGGCCGAAGACTGGGCGGATTGGCAGGTCTATTTGATGCCGGTCGAGGGCGGAAAATTCCAAGTCGTGGGTTGGCGCGGCGACACCGAACCCGAAGGCCCGCCCGAAATTCCCGACGCATTCCAGCCGACTCAAGCGCCCGAGCCCGCCCAATAAGCCTTTGGAAATCCGTCGGCTTCTGCCATTATGTTGCCGCAATGTCACAGAGAACAGCAACCATCGTGACGCCGGCGAATAAGCCCCGTTCCCCATCGTTATCGTCGTGTCCGTCATGAACGAGGACACGCTGCGCCAGGTGCGCGAGGAGATGGTGGCGTTGCTGCCGCGATTGCGGCGCTTCGCGCGCGGTCTGGCCGGCGTACCCGATCAGGCGGACGATTTGGTGCAGGCGGCGTGCGAACGCGCGTTGACCCGCATCGACCAGTGGCAGCCGGGAACCCGGTTGGATAGCTGGATGTTCCGTATCGTCCAGACGATCTGGCTGGACGAGCGGCGCGCCGTCAAGGTTCGCACCGGCGAAGGCCGGATCGACGCCGAGATGGCCGAAGACGAACTCGCCTTCGACGGCGGGCGCGGGCTCGAGGCTCACATGACCTACGAGGCCGTGCGCGCGGCGATGGCGACGCTACCGGAAGACCAGCGCGCCGTGCTCGTGCTCGTGTGCGTCGAAGGCCAAAGCTACAAGGAAGCGGCGGCCGCGCTGGATATTCCGATCGGCACGGTGATGAGCCGTCTGGCGCGCGCACGCGCCGGGCTCGTCAAACGGCTGGGCGAAAGCGGGGAAAGCCTCGCTTCTCCGGCCGAGTAACGAAACGGACGGATTGGGAAAGATGAGCCGCGACTTCGACGCCGAATTGGCCATGCGTTACGCCGACGGGATGACCGACGCGGCGGAGAACGCGCATGTCGAAGCCGCACTCGGCACCAATCCCGAACTCGCTGAATTCGTGCGCGCGATGCGCGCTTCCGCGTCGCTCGCGCGCGGTGCGATGAACGAAGTGCTGCACGAGCCAGTACCCCAGCGTCTGCTCGACGCGGTGATGACCGCCCCCAAGATCGACGACGAAACCCTGGTCGCGTGGTGCGACGGCGAGCTCGATGCCGTTTCGTCGTCGCGCGTCGCCGCCGCGGTCGCGAAGAATCCCAAACTCGCCGCGCGTGCGGCCGCCTTCCGCCGGACCGGCGAATTGGCGCGCGGCGCTTATGCCGGCGTGCTGAACGAACCGGTTCCCGATCGCTTGATCGAAACGTTGCGCCATACGCCGGCGGCATCGAATGTCGTGGCGTTCGCGCCGCGCAAGGAAGCCGCATCGCGCGTCTCGCGCGGCGCCTTGGGCTGGGCGGTCGCGGCGTCGATCCTGGTGATCGCGATGCTGGGGGCCGGCGGTCTCGTCACCGGGCGCATTCAGCCGCCGACGGGTTTGCAGCTCGCTTCGGCCGATACCGATCGCTGGCTCGACAACGTCGCGGGCAATTTCGATCTCTACGCCGGCACCAAGGAACGCGAAGGCCGCCTGCTGGTCGACTTCACGGCCGAGGATGTGCCCCAACTCGCCAAGCGTTTCGGCGCCAATCTCAACCGCAATCTCGCGATCCCCGATCTGGCGCCGCAAGGCTTCGAACTGCAAGGCGGGCGCATGGTCGTGATCGGCGGCCGCCCCGGCGCGCAGTTGCTCTATTCCAACGCGGCGAACGAACTCGTCACGCTGTCGATCTCGTTCTCGCGCAGCAAGGATCGCGAAGCGCGCACCGACCAGCGCGGCGACGTGAATCTCGTTCACTGGCACCGCAACGGTTACGGCTACGCTTTCGCGGGCCGCGTCGAGCCCGCCCGGTTGAAGGCCTTGGCCGACCAGGCGGGCAACGAACTCGCGGCGATCTGAAATTTAAAACTTAGCGCTTGGCCCCTTAGCGCTTCGGGGGCCGGCCGCGACGCGGACGCGCGTGAATGGCGCTGGTCTCGTCCGTGCGCGCGAGGGCGCGCATGGTGTTGACCATCTGCTGGCGCAGCTTGCGATCGGTGATGTCGTAATAGGCGCGCACCAATTCGATCGTTTCGCGCTTGGCCATCGGGTCGAGGCCGTAGACCGGCGTGGGACCTTCGGCAACGCCCTGCAAATGCTTGCGCCCGAAGCTCGACACGTCCGACGGCATTTCCTCGAAGAAGTAGCTCACCGGCACGTCGAGCACGCGCGCGCATTCGAAAATGCGCGACGCCGACAGGCGATTCGTGCCGCGCTCGTTCTTCTGCAATTGCTGGAACGTGATGCCGATCAAACGGCCGAGTTCCTGCTGGCTCATCCCCAGCAGCGTGCGCCGTTCGCGCAGGCGCTTGCCGACATGGATGTCGATCGGATTCGGCCCCGGCGACGCGCGGCCGCGGCGGCCGCGCAGACGCAGCGGCTTTTCGGCGGTTCGCGCAGCGGCGTTTCGGGAAGCACGGGCCATAACGAATTTCTCCTGTAGATCGTGGGCCCTACCAAGGGCTCCGTAAAGTTTAAGGTTGTCGATTTAACATTATCGACATGATGAATTCGCGTCACACCAATGTAGTACCGCGTCGCGCCGCCCGGCAACAGAAATTCATTGTTTCCATAGGTATCGCGAGTTGCCTCGCGAACCGGGAAACACCGCGCTAAACTGCAACTGCCATGAAAATTTTCGGATTCGGTAAGAGAAGCGGCGGCGACTGGCGCGCATTCCTGGATGCAGCACCGGTGGGCTTGTTCGAAACGGTCGCCGACGGAAAGTTCACCTACGCGAACGCACGGTTCGCGGAGATGCTTGGCCGTCCGCACGCCGAAATCCTCGGTGGATTGCGATTGGCTGATATTCTCGACGAACCGCCAGCCAATGGCAGACCCGGCGACGTGTTCGCGGAACCGGACCGGCTATCGGGCGAAACAAGGTTGCGCCGCTTGTCCGGTCCGCCGGTGCTGGTATCGATCGAGTTGACGCGCGAACACGATATTTTACGGGGCGTCGTGCGCGATGCGGGCCGCGAGCGCGAGATGGCGGCGGCGTTGCAACGCGGCGAGCGCACGTTCCGGCGCTTCTTCGACAATGCGCCGGTGGGCATCGCCCTGATTGATTCTCATGGCCGCCTGACCGAAACGAATGCGTCGTTCCGTCGTCTTGCGGGCGTCGAACGCGAAGACGCGATCGGGCGCGGCCTTGGCGAATTCGTCGCCGCCGAGGACCGCAACAATCTGATCGATCGGATCCGCACCCTGGCCGCGAATTCCGCCGGCCGCGACGCACCGGACCGGATCGTGCTGCGCCTCGCCACGCGTGCGGGCAAGGAAATCGACGTCGCGATCTTCGCGCGGCCGCTCGACGAAACGGCGGGGCCGGACGGTGCGATCATCGTCCATCTTCTGGATATGACCGAACAGAAGCGGCTGGAAACGCAATTCGCCCAGTCGCAGAAGATGCAGGCGGTCGGCCAGCTCGCCGGCGGCGTGGCACATGATTTCAACAATCTGCTGACCGCGATGATCGGCTTTTGCGATCTGTTGCTGCTGCGCCATCAGCCGGGCGACTCGTCCTTCGCCGACATCATGCAAATTCGCCAAAATGCGAACCGCGCGGCGAACCTTGTGCGCCAGCTTTTGGCCTTCTCCCGCCAGCAAACATTGCAACCCAAGGTCCTGGACGTTACCGAGGTATTGACCGAGCTGTCGCATTTGCTGCGCCGGCTGATCGGTGCGGCGATCGAATTGAAGGTCGTGCACGCGCGCGATCCGTGGCTGCTGCGCGTCGACCAGGGTCAGCTCGAACAGGTCATCATCAATCTGGCAGTCAACGCGCGCGATGCGATGGGCAAAGGCGGCGTGCTGACGATCCGCACCTCGAACGCGGCGCGTACGGCACCCGAGCGCCACGGCGACGAGGAGATTCCCGCCGGCGACTATGTGCGCATCGACGTGGAGGATACGGGCACCGGCATCGCCGCCGATATTCTGAGCCGCATTTTCGAGCCGTTCTTCTCGACCAAGGCCGTCGGCTCGGGCACGGGGCTTGGCCTGTCCACCGTCTACGGCATCGTGCGCCAGACCGGTGGCTTCGTTCTGGTCGATTCGATCGTCGGCAAGGGCTCGACCTTCACGCTGCTGCTGCCGCGTTTCGTGGGCCCCGCACCGGGCGAAGCGGATAGCGCCGTCCAGGCCCGTCGCCGCGACCTGACCGGGGCCGGCACCGTTCTGCTGGTCGAAGACGAGGATGCCGTGCGCCTGTTTGGCGCACGCGCCTTGCGCAACAAAGGTTACAAGGTCGTCGAGGCGAAGACCGGCGATGCGGCGCTGGATATCGTGCGCGACATGGGGATGGAGATCGATCTGATGATCACCGACGTCGTCATGCCCCAGATGGACGGCACGACGCTGATCCGCGAAGCGCGCAAGCTATTCCCCGAGATGAAGATCGTCTGCATTTCAGGCTATGCCGAGGAGCAATTCCGCCAGAATCTCGAAGGCTTCGAGAACGTGCATTTCCTGCCGAAGCCGTTCAGCCTCGACCAGCTCGCCGCCAAGGCGAAGGAAGCGATGCGCCCGCCGACCTAGAGCTGCGGCACGCGCACCCAGAAGCGGAAGACCGAGCCCGTGCCCGGCGCGCTTTCGGCGGAAATGCCCCCGCCCATCGCTTCGGTCAAACGCTTGCAGATCGCAAGCCCCAGCCCCGTGCCGCCGCGTTTGCGCGTGCTCGACGCATCGGCCTGGAAGAACGGCGAGAACAATTGCGCGCGTGTGGCGTCGTCCATGCCGATGCCGGTATCGGCGACGGCGACGGTCAAGCGCCAAAAACCATCGGCATCGCGTTCGCCCGTCAGCGTCACAGATACGCCGCCACGATCGGTGAACTTGATCGCATTACCGATCAGATTGACCACGATCTGGCGCAAGCGTCCGCTATCGCCCGCGACGCGTGGCGGCAGATCGGGACAGCGATCGAATTCCAGCGTCAGTCCGCGCGCTTGCGCGCGCGCGCGCTGGCTTTCGACGGCGGCGGCCAGCGTCACGCAAGGGTCGAATCCCGCTTGGCTCAAGCCCAGCTTGCCGGCATCGAGCTTCGCGAGATCCAGCAGATCGTCGACGATGGCGATCAGCGATTCGGCCGAGCCGCGCGCGATTTGCGCCCAGCGCTGCTGCTGCGGGTCGAGCGGCGATTCCTCGATCAGATCCAGCGTACCGACGACGCCGTTGAGCGGCGTGCGTAATTCGTGGCTGATCATCGCAAGGAAATCGGATTTGGCGCGGTTGGCCGCTTCCGCCGCCAGGCGCGCGCGCTCGACCTCCGTCATGTCCTGCACGGTCGCGAACAAGCGCGTGGCCAATCCCATCGCGTCGCGCTCGATGCGGAATTCCTCGCGCACATGGCGCACCATGCCGTCGTCGCGCACCACGCGATAGGCTTGCGTCCCGCGCGTGCCGGGAAACGCGACGAGATCGACCAGCATGTCGCGATCGGCCGGATGCACGCGTTCGCGCCAGGTGCGATAGCGCGCGGGCACGTCGAGCGATACGCCCCAAATCGCCCGCGCGCGCGGCGACCAAATATGCGTGCGTGCCTCCAGATCGACCGACCACCAGCCGAGTTCGGCGACGTCGAGCGCCAAGGCGAGATTGGCTTCCGCCGATTTGAGCGCGGTGACGTCGACGACGGTGCCGACGCGCAGATCAGCCGCGTCGGCCTGGCCGACTTCGCGATACCAGCGATAGACGCCGCGATCGTTGCGCCC
>JAIUNH010000191.1 GCA_020161965.1 Pseudomonadota bacterium | reverse complement strand
GATGGCGACGCCCGCCGGCATCACCGTCGTCGGCAAGGGCTGAAACGAAAAACGGCCCCCGCGAGGGAGCCGTCTTGCCGCTGGTACATCCGCAGTCGGCCGATCCACCGTGGTCGGTGGATGTACATATAATGGGTATGGCGGGGGCAAAGCGCAAGCCCCGCCATGCCCAAATCATTGCAATCGTGTGAATATTTCGTCCGGACGCGAGCGGTGGGGGTGCGGCATGCCACCCCCAACCAGCGCTAGTGGCGTGCAGGCTTGTTGATCATCGATCTATGTTATCGGTAACATCCATTCCACGCGACGAAGATCGCGAAAAGGGGGATGGATGTCCGCGAATTTGAAACAAGACAAGCGCGCCTGCCGCATCACCAAGGTCACGACCTATGTCGTCGGCATGCGCTGGCGCAATTGCGTGTTCGCCCAAATCGAAACCGACGAAGGCATTCGTGGGATCGGCGAAGGCACGCTCGAATACCAGCCCCAAGCGGTGGCGGCGGCGATCGATCAGCTTGCCGTGCGCTATGCGGTCGGGCGCTCGGTCTTCGGCGTCGAGAAATTGTGGCACGACGTGCTGCGCAACGAGTTCATGCACTCGCCGATCATCAACAGCGCGGCCGCCGCGTTGGAAATGGCGATGTGGGACGTCGCAGGCAAAGCGCTGGGCCGGCCGGTCTACGAAATGCTTGGCGGTAAGGTGCATGACGTGCTGCCGGCTTACGCCAACGCCTGGTACGGCGTGGGCAAGACGCCGGCGGAGATCGGCGCCGCCGCCAAAGCCGCCGCCGCGAAAGGCTATCGCGGTTTGAAGTTCGATCCGTTCGAGGATGCGGGGCGCGAACCGGACAAGGCGTCGATCCGGCGTGCGGCCGCGATCGTCGAAGCGGTGCGCGCCGGCGTGGGGCCGGATGTCGATCTGATGATCGATGCACACGGGCGTTTCAGCCCGGGTGCGGCGATCGCCGTCGCGCGCGATCTCGAACCCTATGATCTGTTCTGGTTCGAGGAACCGTGCGATCCCGAAAACGCGGCCTCGCTTGCCGCCGTCGGACGCAATATCAAATCGCGCCTCGCGACGGGCGAGCGCTGCACCAGCCGCGCGGCCATGGTCAATCTGCTGGAGACGCACGAGGTCGACGTGCTTCAGCCCGACATCATCCATGTCGGCGGCATTCTGGAATCGAAGAAGATCGCCGCGATGGCCGACGCCTATTTTGCACCGGTGTCGTTCCACAACCCGTTCGGGCCGGTGGCGACGGCGGCAGCCGTGCAACTCGATGCCTGCACGACGAACTTCTTCATGCAGGAATCCTTCTGCGAATACGACGTGCCATATCGCTTCGATCTGCTGGAACATGCGCCCAAGCCGGTCAACGGCACCTATATCGTGCCGGATCGTCCGGGGTTGGGGGCGGGTGAGTTCCGCCCCGAAGTGGCGAAGGAATATCCGTTCGACCCCAAGGCGTTCCTGCCGCTGTTCACCGATCGCTGGTCGTCGCGGTTCTGACGGCATGATGAAGCGCGAGAAGAACTTTCCCCGCATGGCGGAGGTGGCGAAGCTGGCGGGCGTCACGGTGATGACCGTGTCGCGCGCGTTGCGTAGCCCGGCGAAAGTGGCGCCCGATACGCTCGCGCGCATTCACGCGGCGATCGAGCGAACGGGTTATGTGCCCAACGCGCTGGCGGGCGCGCTATCGGCGGGCGGCGGGGGCAAGACGATCACGGCGCTGATCCCGACCGTGCAGCACGCGATTTTCGCCGACACGATCACCGGTTTGTCGGCGGCGTTGCGCCCGGAGGGTTATCATCTGGTGTTGGGGGAGACGGGCTATCGCAGCGAGGAAGAAGATGCGTTGGTCGCGGCGTTCCTCGCGCGTCGGCCGGAAGGGTTTCTGCTGACCGGCGTCACGCGCTCGCTACGCACGCGCGATCTGCTGAAACGCGCCAACGTGCCCGTCGTCGAGACTTGGGAATTGACCAACACGCCGATCGATATGGTGGTCGGCTATTCCAACGAAAAGGCGGCGCATGACATGACCGCGTGGCTCGCGGGGCGCGGCTATCAGCGCATCGCCTTCGTCAGCGGCCCGTCGCGCAATAACGAACGCGCGAGGCGGCGTGAGATCGGTTATCGCCGCGCGCTCAAGGAACTCGGGCTGCCCGCGCTCAAAATCTTCACCATCGGCGCGCCCGCCGCCCCACAGGTCGAGGACGGTGCCGCGATCTTGCCGGAGGTGCTGGCGGAGAAGCCCGACGCGATCTTCTTCACCAGCGATATTTATGCGGTGGGGGCCATCCAAGAAGCCAAAAGGCGCGGCATCGCCGTGCCGAAGGAACTCGGCATCGCCGGGTTCCACGATCTTGCCATCGCGACGGTCGTGGAACCGGCGCTGACGACCGTGCATGTGCCCGGCCGCGAAATCGGCTATATCGCGGGGCGGAACATTCTCGCGCGCATCAAGGGCGAGCCTGCCCCGCAATTAAGCGCGATCCCCTTTGCGATCGTGGCGCGCGACAGTACGAAGTGAATCGGAGAGGAACGATCCATGAAGACTTACAAGATCGCGGCGATTCCGGGCGACGGTATCGGCGGGGAAGTGGTTTCGGCGGGCGTCGAAGTCCTCGCCGCCATCGCCAAGCGCGACGGTAAATTCGCCTTCGCCGTCGATCATTTCGATTGGGGCGGCGAGTACTACAAGCGCAACGGCCGCATGATGCCGGAGAACGGCCGCGATCTGATCCGCAAGCACGACGCCATCCTGTTCGGCTCGGCCGGGCATCCGGATATTCCCGATCACATCACGCTCTGGGGCTTGCGCCTAGCGATCTGCCAGCCTTTCGACCAATACGCGAATGTGCGCCCGACGCGCATTCTGCCGGGCATCAAATCGCCGTTGCGCGATGTGGGGCCGGATCGGCTCGACTGGGTCATCGTGCGCGAGAACTCGGAAGGCGAATATGCGGGCGTCGGTGGGCGGGCGCATCAAGGTTCGCCCTTGGAAGTCGCGACCGATGTCGCGATGTTCACGCGCGCGGGCGTGGCGCGCATCATGCGCTATGCGTTCAAGCTGGCGCGTTCGCGCCCGCGCAAGAAGCTGACGGTCGTCACGAAATCCAACGCGCAACGCCACGCGATGGTGATGTGGGACGAGATCGCGGCCGAGATCGCAAAGGAATTTCCGGACGTCGCCTGGGACAAGATGCTGGTCGATGCGATGACCATGCGTATGGTCATCAAGCCCGAAACGGTCGATACCGTCGTCGCGACCAATCTTCACGCCGATATTCTGTCGGATCTGGCGGCGGCTTTGGCGGGGTCGCTCGGTATCGCGCCGACGGCCAATCTCAATCCCGAGCGGGAGTTCCCGTCGATGTTCGAGCCGATCCACGGCTCGGCCTTCGACATCATGGGCAAGGGCATCGCCAATCCGATCGGCACGTTCTGGTCGAACGTGATGCTGCTCGAGCATATCGGCGAGGGTGCGGCCGCCGCCCGACTGATGAAGGCGATCGAATGCGTGACCGCCAATCCGCGCTTCCATACGCCCGATCTGGGCGGCAAGGCGCGCACGGTCGAGGTGACGGCGGCGGTGATCGACGCGATCGGCGCCGAGAACGCCTAGTGTCGATCGCGTTCGCCAAAGCTTGCGCCGCCGCGGCGAGCGGCATTCTCGCCGACGCGAAACATGCGGTTGGGGCACGCGTCGATGGTTTGAGCGGTGCCGCACTCGACGCCGAACAACGCGCGACGCACGGCCTCGCTTGGGTCGCGACCTATGCGACCGCGATCGATCAAGTCGCGCGTTATCTGGAAGCACTCGAAGTACCCAGTGAACTCGAAACCGATCTCGCTGGTGTTCTGCTTGGCGAGTACATGGCGCAGCTGGCCGGCGGCATTCCGATGAGTCAGGGGGAAATCGTCCGCCCGGCCGATCTGGGTTTGACGCAAGCGCAGATCGCTGCACGCTTGGCGCCGGTCGAGGCGTTTCCGGCGCAGGCGAACACACCGGCGCGACGCGCGCGCATTGCTGCCGCCTTGTCGCAAGGGCAAACACCGCAAGACACGCTCGACGAAACCTTGCACGCGATGCGCGACGAGATGCGCAAATTCACCGCCGCCGAGATCGACGGCAAGGCGCATCGCTGGCACCTCGACAACGCCTATATACCGCTCGACACGATCGGGAAGATGGCGGCGCTGGGCGTGTTCGGCCTGACGCTGCCGGAAGACCATGGTGGGCTTGGCCTCGGCAAAGTTGCGATGTGCGTCGTGTCGGAGGAATTGTCGCGCGGCTATATCGGCGTGGGTTCGCTGGGTACACGGTCGGAAATCGCGGGTGAGTTGATCCTCGGCTCGGGCACCGAGGCGCAGAAGGAACGCTTTCTGCCCGGTATAGCGTCGGGCGCGATATTGCCGACGGCGGTGTTCACCGAGCCCGATATCGGTTCCGATCTCGCGTCGATCCGCACGCGCGCGGTGCGCGACGGCGGTGTCTACAAGGTCTACGGCAACAAGACTTGGATCACGCATCCTGTGCGCGCGGATCTGATGACGCTGCTGGTGCGCACCGATCCCGCGTCGAAGGATCATCGCGGCTTGTCGATGCTGCTGGCCGAAAAGCCGCGTGGGACGGATGCCGATCCGTTTCCGGCCCCCGGCATGTCGGGCACGGAGATCGAAGTCCTCGGCTATCGCGGCATGAAGGAATACGAGATCGCGTTCGACGGGTTCGAGGTGAAGGCCGAGAACTTGCTCGGCGGCGTCGAAGGCGAGGGCTTCCGCCAATTGATGCGCACGTTTGAAGCCGCGCGCATTCAAACCGCCGCGCGCGCCGTGGGCGTGGGGCAGGCGGCGCTGGACACGGCCCTGGGTTATGCGAATGCGCGCGGACAATTCGGGCGCAAGATCGCCGCGTTCCCGCGCGTCGCCGACAAGATCGCGATGATGGCGGCGGAGTTGCTGGCCGCACGCGCGTTGGCCTATCACGCCGCGCGCGAAAAGGATTCCGGCCGGCGCTGCGATTTGGAAGCGGGCATGGCGAAGCTGCTGGCCGCGCGCGTCGCTTGGGCCAACGCCGACAACGCCGTGCAGATCCATGGCGGCAACGGCTTCGCGCTGGAATTCCCGGTATCGCGCCTGTTATGCGACGCGCGCATTTTGAGCATTTTCGAAGGGGCCGCTGAAATCCAGGCCCAGATCATCGCGCGCCGTCTGCTCGACGGCGCCAATTGATTATTTCTTCGCGCCGGGCGGCGCGTTCAGCGTCGACATCAGCATCTTGATCAATTCGTCGGTGTCCGGCTCGGACGGTTTGGCGGGGGCGGCCGGCGGCGCATCGGCTTTTGTCGCCGGTGTCGGGGCGGGTTCGGCTTTCGGCGTCGGTGGCGGCGGCAGCGGATCGGGCAGTTTGAGCGTGATTTCCGCCGT
Organism: Pseudomonadota bacterium; assembly: GCA_020161965.1. Classification (GTDB taxonomy): domain Bacteria; phylum Pseudomonadota; class Alphaproteobacteria; order CACIAM-22H2; family CACIAM-22H2; genus Tagaea. The sequence goes on along the minus strand of JAIUNH010000191.1, from coordinate 1,863 downwards.
TCCTTCCGCGCGGCGCGCGCTGATCGCGGCGTCGAGCTGGGCCAGTGCCGCTTCCAGCCCTTTGCGGCGTTTGGCTTCTTTTTTGGCGCGGTCGCGTTGATCGGCGAACAACCGCCAGATCGCGCGCGCGGCGATCGCCGACAGCACGACGACGAAACCGACCGTCAATCCCAACAGCAGATCGAGCCGCGCGCCAAGATCGCGCGCCGCACCGCGTAGTGTCTTGAGTTCGTCGTGCTGGCGGTCGGTGAAGATTGCGAAACGCGCGCTGATATCGCGGCTGCGTGCACCCAGTTGCGCCGCCGCATTGGCGTCTTCGAGCGAGAGCAACTCGCGCCAACGTTCGATGAAGCGGCCGAGCCTTTCGTCGATCCGGCGCACGATCGCGCGCGCGGCGGGCGCGCCGGTTTCGGCCGTGTCGGCGAGGTCGAGCGGCAGGCGCATCGAAGCGGCCAAACGGTCGGGGCCTTGCGCGTCGGGTGCGGCGGCGGCGATCGTCACGCGCGCTTGCGCGACGTCGGCGGCGAGGCCCGCAAGACCGCTACGCTCGAACCGCGTGGCGTAAAGCGCGATATCGGCGTCGATCTGCTCGCCCAGCTCGCGCAACTCGGTGCCGGCAAGGATGCGTCGTCGCGCGGCGCGATTGAGCGCGCTGATCGCCGATTCCCGATAGGCGGAGACGTCGGCTTCGAGGGCGCGCAATTCGGACTCGCCATGCAACGCCGCGACCTTGCCGCGCGTCGCCGCGAGTAACTCGTTTGCGGCGCGCAATTCGGCGGGATCGTCGACGCGCAGATAGGCTTGGACCGAACGCCGCGCGAGGGAGAAATCGACCTCCGCGTCCTGCAGGTCCAGCAGCAGCGTGGCGACGCGCGATTGTTCTTCCGCGCGGCTGCGTTCCGCATGGCTCGCCAAATAGAACATCGCCGACGCGATCAACGGAAACAGCGCCAGGCCGGTCAAGCACAGCCATAGCAAATTGGCGGGTTGTCCCGCCCGCCGCACGCCATCGCGCGCTTTCCCGACGATTCCCATGCCGGGGAGTTTATCGCGATTTTATGCGCTGGCTATTTGTCTTACGCCTGCAAACCCGGCACGCCGATATCGGCACGGCCTTTGAAAATCGCCGGATCGACGCCGTAGCGTTCGTAGATCGGCGTCATTTCCGGTGCGGCGAGGAAAATGAATTCCCCGTCGCGCCAGAATTCGCGGCCGTCGAAGGCGATCGTCGGATCGAAGACCTGACCGCAAATTTCGCCGGGGCCGCGTCCGCACATATGGAAATGCGCGTAGCGCGGGCTGCCGAAAGCGACCGAGGCCCAGCGATGGATATCGTCCAGCGCTTTGCCCCGGAAGGCGGTGCCGGGATTGATGCCGGCATGCCAGGAATCGACCGTCAACGGATCGACGCCGAAATGCGCGCCGACACGGGCGAAATGTTTCTCGACGCGTGCGCCTTGCGCGCCGCCGAACGCGGCGATGGCGCCGTTGGCGATCGTCAATTCGACCGTATCGTCGAGCGGCTGCACGTCGTCGGGATAGGGATGCGTATAGGTCGAGGTGAGCGCGTGGGTGAGGGCGAGCGTGCCGCTGGCAGCACGCGCCGATAGTGCCGGGAAGATCATCACCGGAAAATTCAACACGGTGAAGTTCGCAAAACGCGATACGTCGAGCCCATCGGCGAAATCGAATGCCAGCGCGCTGCCCGCCGGGCAGGCGAGTGTGGCTTTGCGCGCACCCGCGATCGCGTTCAGGAACGCGCGATGCGCGTCGCGCTGAAAACCGTAGGGCACGCGCGCGAACGGCGTTTCCAGATCGGCGGCGTCGAGCAAATAGCACATCGTGCGCGACGCTTTGCCGGCC
>JAIUNH010000190.1 GCA_020161965.1 Pseudomonadota bacterium | reverse complement strand
ATGACAGACTGACACCCTGATTAAGACATAGCAACAAAAGCACAAAGCATGACATGCATGACAGGTAGCCGCGTAAATAATAAAAAAACAACGCCACCCCGTCACCACAACGCTGCAGCGCCCATTTTTCAACGGTCATAGCGTGACAGCTAAGGTGTCACAAGACGCCTATCGGCGTCATCCTTGCCCCGGCAGGGGGAGCGCGGCGGTTTCCACTCGCCCACCCGCTGCCACCTTCAGTCCGCTGTGTCAATCGGGCCTTGAACAGCATCCGATTCACCCGAATTCTTGCCACCACCTGCACCAGTAGGCAGCTCTGTCCCAGCAGGCGCAGCAATAGCCCATCCACGCATATTCGCACGATCCCTCTTGTCCACCCGCTCAGGCTGATCCTCGCGCAGACGCGCAAGCATCGCCGGCAATGAGCCTTTCCCCATCAGACGCATCGCAGATCTCGCCACGCTCGACCCCCAGCCGTCCTTGTGGCCACACAGGAAATCCTCAAGCATCTCAGCAGACCCCTCCCACACACCAGGCTGATTCACCCACTCGCCACCGCGCGGCTTGTGGCCACTCATGTTGTGCGGGTAGCTGAGCTCCCACAGCTTGTACTCAGTGCAGATATGACCCGCCACCGGCTTCAGTACCTCCGCCTGGTCAATCAACCGCAGCAGCTGCGCCGCCGGCGTGTCTTCCTTGACGCCGAGCACCTCGTTCACGGCGAAGACCGTGAACAGATAGCGGTGCGGATGGTCGCCCTGCGGCGGGCACGGCCCGCCATAGGCGGCGGCGCCGAAATCGTTGCGCATCTCGCGCGCGGATGCCGGCCACAAGGCGGATTTGACGCCCGGCGACGTCGCCAGCAAGCCCTTCGCATCGCCAGGAATGTCGATCACTTGCCAATGCCACCAGCCGCTGCCGGTGGGCGCATCGGGATCGAACAAGGTGACGGCGTAGCTTTTGGTGCCCAATGGCGCGCCACTCCACGACAGCAGCGGCGAACGATTGGCGCCCCAGCAGCCGAAATCCGAATGCGTCAAGCGATCGTCGAGCGCCACGCCTTCCACGAAATCGGGCGAGAGCACGCGAAATTCCTTGTCCGGCGTCGCGGCCATGACGTGGAACGCGATGTAGACGATCGCCACGCCGATCGCGACACCGAGCGAGAAGAAAAGATCGAGCGTGCGGCTTTCGGGCGTATCTAGGCGCATGGGCAGTCTCCGTCGTTGAGATCGCCATTGCGCCAAACGACGTGCCGCCAAGCCAAACGCGTTCGCTTCACCCGCGCACGAAGAAATCTCGTTCGCGCCGGCGCCGTCTTCGCCACCAGGATCGGCGATCCCGACGGAGGTGACGATGCAAGAACCCGTGTTATTCGATCGCGACGGCAAGATCGCGATCCTGACGCTGAACCGGCCCAAGAAACTCAACGCCATCGACTACGCGACGGCCGATGCGCTGCTCGCCCGGCTCGACGCAATCGAGATCGATCCTGCACTGCATGCCGTGATTCTGACGGGAGCAGGCCAGCGCGCCTTCTCGTCCGGCGGCGATATTCCGCAATTCTCCGAAAGCGTGCGCGCGGGCGCCTTCCAAGCCGTGCGCGATTTCGTGCGCCGCGGCCAGACGCTGACCGCGCGCATCGAAGCTTTCCCCAAGCCGGTGATCGCGGCGGTGAACGGCCTGGCCTATGGCGGCGGGTGCGAAATCACGGAGGCGGCACATCTCGCCGTCGCCTCGGCGCGCGCGATGTTCGCCAAGCCCGAGATCAAGCTTGGCATGCCGCCGACCTTCGGCGGCACGCAGCGTTTGCCGCGCTTGGCGGGCCGTAAGCGGGCGCTGGAATTGCTGCTGACCGGCGATAGTTTCGACGCCTATCGCGCGCTGGAATTGGGGCTCGTCAACCGCGTCGTCGGGCATGCCGATTTGATGGCGGCGTCGCTGGAGCTCGCGCACAAGATCATTCGGCATTCGCCCTTGGCGGTCGCATCGGTGATCGCGGCGACGACGCGCGGGATCAATCTGCCGATCGGCGAAGGCTTGCTGGTGGAAAGCGAGCAATTCGCCAAAATGGTGCCCACGCGCGATTTACGCGCGGCGCTGGACGCGTGGATTACGCGTGCGGCACCGGCGGGCGGCGCAGCTTCTTGACCAGCGCTTTGACCCAAGCGCGGAACGCGGCGACTTCCGGCCGCGCCATCGCTTCGCGCGTCGAAACGAGCCAATAGCCGGAGAGCGAGCGTCGCGGCGGGCCCAGCACGGGCACGACGCGGCCTTGTTCGATCTCCGCCCCCATCAACGGCAAGCGGCCGATCGCCACGCCCGCACCGGAAGCGGCGGCTTCGAACGCCATGATGATCGAATCGACTTTGCGCGCGGGCGGCGTGTCGGGCCCGGCTTGCGGTGCCCCCGCCAATTCGCGCCATGTCTCCCAATCGTCGCGCGCCGAGACGATGCGGATCGGCGCATATCGATCCAGATCGGCGACGGTTTTGATCTCGGCGGCGATAGCGGGGGCCGCGACGGGCACCAGCCATTCGTTGAACAACAGCGTGGCGGTGAGGTCCGGCCATTCGCCGCGCCCCAGCCTGATCGCCACGTCGATGCCATCGCGCGGGAATTCGACCTGGCGCTGGCTGGTATCCAGCGTGATTTCGATGCCGGGATGCGCTTCGCCGAATTTGTCGAGATTGGGCGCCAGCCAGCGCAGACCGAAGGTCGGCGCCACGCTGACCGTCAGCTTGCCGTTAGCGCGCCGCCCCGGCACGCCGTCGCTGGCGCGCGCGATGATTTCCAGCGCGTCGCGGATCTTGGGCAGATAATCGCGTCCGCCTTCGGTCAGCGACAAGGCGCCGGGCCCGCGTGCGAACAATTTGGCGCCCAGCCAATCCTCCAGCGTTTGGATGCCGTGGCTGACCGCACTGGGCGTCAGCGCCAATTCGGCGGCGGCTTTCTTGAAACTCGCGTGGCGTGCGGCGGCTTCGAACAGACGCAGGGTTTTCAGCGGCGGAAGACGATAGGCCATGGCGCCAGCATAATTCCCGCATCGGGGCCGGAAGATGGATTTCCCTCACCCGAAGGTGAGATTAATTCGCGCGCGGGGCCTCCGCCGGCGGCGGCTCGGCGGGTTTTGGCGCCGGTCCCGCCTGATGCAGCACCATCCGCCATTCGCCGTCTTCCCGCACGAAGGCATTCGTCGCGGCACACCAGCCTTTGCCGCCGTCGAGCGATTCCAGGCACACAACCAACGCGGTTTCGCCCGCGAAAACGACGTCGGGCTCGACCGGCACGCTGGACGGTGCCGGGCCCGACAAAATGCCCCGCCAGCTTTCCATCACCGCGTCGCGACCGGTCAGGATCGGCCAGCCGGGATGGATACAGGCGACCGATGCCGCCTTGGCCCAAATCCGGTCCATCGCCGCGAAATCCCGGTCCGAGAAGGCCCGGTAAAAGATTTCGTTGGCGAACAGCACGGCTTGGCGCTCGCGGGCCGGATCGAAACGGGGAACTGCCGGACGGGACATATTCGGTCGTCTCATTTTGCGAATCGAGATATTAACAATTTGACTCAAATATGCGATCTCTGGCCTGATAATACCTTATCTGCTAGGTTCTGGGGATAAGTTGCCGGGGTTTCGGCGCGGCGATCTTGTCGTGCCGCGCCTTATCCGCGTGATTGGCCGAACGGACGGGTTGGACGAACAAGAACGATGGACGGAGCCGTATCTAAATCGTTCTGGGCTCCCCCGACCTTCGCCGAGCGGGGGGCATCGGTGCCGTTCACGACACCGATCATCGTCGGCAGCCGCGTCCGGGGTCATTACGACGAGCTGGAGCTCGTCGTGCCCAACCCTTCCGGCGCGAAGGGCAACTACATTCTGGGGTGGAAGTCTCTGCCGGAAGTGTTCTCGCTCACGGTCCATGATCGGGTTCTGCATCGGGCACTCGACGAAGCGGGTGCCTCGACGCCCGAAGCCGTGCGCGGCGCCACGATGCGCACCGCGGCGACCGGCCTCGCCGGTCCCGCCGCCGCCAAACAGGCGAAGGCCCTGCTGAAAGAGCAGGAAGATTTCAAATTGCTGATTCAGTTTTCGCTGCTGTCGGAAACGGTCACGCAATTATCCGACGGGCAATTGCAAATCACGCTGGCCCATGTGCAGAGCGAGACGGGCCGCCAGCAGGCGAAGTTGATCCTGGCGCGCGTCGCGCACCGGGTGAATATCGAGGGCAACGAGCTCTACGCGCGCGTCGAAGCGTGGTCGGATCTGCTCGGCCCCATCGGCACGCCGAAGCTGACGCGGGCACCCCGTTTGCGCCGCATGCGCCAGCGGATCGAGGAATTCGCGAACTCGATCGGCGGCTGGTCGGAAGTCGACAAATCCGAATACGCGCCGCTGGGCGGGCTTGCGAGCCTCGTCGCACGCGAAACCTCGGCGCTGGCCGCCGAGACATTCGCGATCGCCGACGCGTATCTCGAGAAGATCGATAAGACCGTCGCCACGTGGGAAAAGTCGCAGGCCGAAATCGGCGACGCGATCGAGCGCATTTCGTGGATGCTCGACGGCTGGGATTTGCTCGTCGCGATGTGGGAAGACGCCGTCGTCAAGGCGCCGCACGAACAACAGGCCGTGGTGCAGGAACTCGCGCGCATTCTGCCGATCATTCCCGAGGAGGAAGTGACCGGGGCGCGGCGCGACAAGATCCGCGACATCGGCGTGCAGCGCCGCAAGCTCGTCAAACCGATGGAGGATTGGGTCACCGGCACGATCGACGCCGATCTGCGCACCCGCCTCGAGAAGTATAAGGCGAAAGCCGCATGACCGACGTAACCAAAGCGTTGGGCGACCTGTCGCAGCGGCTCTCGCAAATTCCGGAGTCCACGCTGATCGAGATCGTGTGGGCGCTGGAAGGCAAGCGCGCGGGCAACCACACCGATCAGACGGCGTTGGGCCTGCTGGGCCAATTCCGTCCGCGTCTGCAACTCGTCCGGCCGAACCGGCGCATGAGCGCCAAGCGTTTGTTCGCCATGCCGTTCGAAGACATGCTGACCAACGCGCCCAAGACGCAGTCGAAGATCATCGGCAAGATCAGCCGCAACGTCATCGATCCCGCCTGGGACATGATGGTCGATAAGCTGGGCCGCACCGAGATCGAGCAACTCGAAACCGCGATCCGCGCGATGCCGAAAAACCACGCGTCGTGGCTGGAGCTGGGCGCGCGTCTATGGCCGCAATGCGCCAAGGAAATGCGCGACATCGTCACGCGCGCGGAAAAGAACGTTTCGTATCGCGCCGACATCACGCCCAAGCTGGGCGGGCCGGAGATGTATCTCGACTTCCAGGACATCACCGACGTCATGGAAATCGCCGTCGAGATCCAAGGCATGCGCGAAGCGCTGCCGCCCAAGCCCATCGTGGCGCTGGCCGACGAGGATATCGAGACGATCGGCAAAACGGTGATGGCGGTCGACGCGCGCATGCGCCAACGTGCACCCGTCGTCGTCTACGCGCTGGTCGCGCGCCTCGACCAGCCGACCGAAATCCTGTCGATCTTCGTGCGCGTCGCCGAAAAGGGCATGGCGGGCTCGACGGGCGAACTCGCCTCCATCACCACCGAGGTGATGGTGACCGACATGGAGCAGCGCTTCGAGGAAGTGCGCCGTTCCATCGCCAGCGGATCGAACGACGGCAAGGTCACGGTGCGCGAGGATCTCGCCAAGGAGATCGAGCACCATCTGAAGGGCATCGCGCAGGGACGCGAACAATTGAAGGGCCAATCGGGTGCGGCCGCGTCGCGCCGCCTGGAGCGCGTGAAGATCAAGCTCAAAGACGTCGTCAATTCGAACATCATCGAGAACGCGAGCAAGGACGTCAGCGCCGTGCTCGCCGATATCGGGCGCCTGGCCGCCAAGGCCGCGGGCGAAGGCGATATCGGCGAAATGCAGCTCGTCGAAGACCGGCTGCTCGCGCTGCAACTCGCGGCGAAATACGCGAGCGAACTCGGTCTCGACAAGGAATTGAAGGACGAGATCAAGCGCGTCGAAACGCAGATCGACGGCCATACCGGCCGCTTGTTCGGCGATATCCGTTCGCGCGGCCTGTCGATCGAGAATCGCCAGGACGTGGAGGCCGAGCTTTATTCGAGCGTGCGCATGCTCGAACTCGTCGTCGGTGCCGACAAGGCAGAAAAGACGCTGGTCGAAGGCCTGAACGTCATCGACGAAAACACGCGCGAGCAGTAAGCGCGTAAACGCTCAGCGGTTTTTGCCCGGCACCCACAAAACGTCGGCCGCCCCGTCATCGTTCAATTTGCGCGACAGCACGAATAGATGATCCGACAGCCGGTTCGCATAGCGGATCGCGGCGGGATTGACCGCTTCGTGCGCGGCGAGCGCCACGATCTCGCGCTCCGCCCGGCGCGTGACCGTGCGCGCCAAATGCAGCGCCGCCGCGGCCGGCGAACCGCCGGGCAGCACGAAGGAATTGAGGGCCGCGAGCGTTTCGTTCATCGCGTCGATCTCGCGCTCCAGCCGTTCGACCTGGGCTTCGACGATGCGCAACGGCGGATATTTGGGATCGGGCGTTTCCGGCGTGCACAGATCCGCCCCCAAATCGAACAGATCGTTTTGGATGCGCGCGAGCATCGCATCCGCCTCGCCCTTCGTGTGCAGGCGCGCGAGACCGACACAGGCATTCGCCTCGTCCACCGTGCCGAACGCCGCGACGCGCATCGCATCCTTGGGCACGCGGCTGCCGTCGCCGAGCGACGTTTCGCCCTTGTCGCCGCCCTTCGTATAGATGCGCGTCAACTTGACCATCGCGCCGCCCGTCAGCCCGCGTATTTGCGCAAGATCGCGTAGGTCAGCATCAACAGCAGCGCGAAGGCCTGAAGCCCGACGCGCCAGCGCATCATTTTGTTGCCGTTGCGCCGATTGAACTCGCCGCCTTGCGCCATGCCGCCCATGCCGGTGAACAACGTGGCGGCGACCGCGAGGCACGCGGCACCGATCAGATAGGGGAAGACGGCGAGAAGGAATTGCATGGGTTCACCGATCGCTAGGATTCACCGGCGGCGGAATTTGAAATCGCCGCGCGCTTCCGCCAGATCGGCGAACAGCGCGAGCAGCGATTTGAACTGCGGCCCGATCTTACGCCCGGCTTTGGCCGCATCGCGCCAGGCGATTTCGAACGGGCCTTCGATATCGCGCAGCAGCGTATCCCACAACGCGTCGAGATTGGGCGAGAAATACGCCGGGAAGCCCAGTTCGACGGAAAGGGTCGCGTAGACCTTGTCCATCGTGTCGTGGGCG
>JAIUNH010000189.1 GCA_020161965.1 Pseudomonadota bacterium | reverse complement strand
CGAACTGCAGCAGCGTCGAATAGAACGGCGCGCCGAAATGCAGCGTGGCGAAAGTGTCCGAGCCATGCGCGTCGTAATGCGGCGTTTCGGCCGAAATCGCGAAGGTGAAATTGCCGCCGCGCTTGGGGGCACCTTGCGCCGAAGCGGACGACGCGTCGTAAAGACCGAGACCGGCGGTCGCGGCGGCCAACGCCGTGGTTTGCAAAAACTGTCGGCGTCCGAAGCTGAAATCTTCCTGGTTCATGACGTTCCTCCTGTTTTGATTATTTTGGACTCGGTGGAAACGGGCGCTCTGCGGCGCCTCGTTCAAACTTTTAGGCAGGCCACAAGATGGCCGGGCTTGACCTCGCGGATTTCGGGAATGGTGGCTTTGCAGGCATCGTCGGCCAACGGGCAGCGCGTGTGGAACACGCAACCCGAAGGCGGGCGCAGCGGCGACGGAATTTCACCGCCCAGCGTGCGCGCGGCGCGCGATTTCTCGATCGCCGGATCGGGGATCGGGGCGGCGTCGAGCAGCGCCTTCGTATAGGGGTGCAACGGTTCGGCATAGAGCGCGTCGCCGTCGGCGAGCTCCATCATCCTTCCCAGATACATGACCGCGACGCGATCCGAGATATGGCGCACGACCGCCAGATCATGGGCGATGAAGAGATATGTGAGGCCGAGCTTCTTCTGCAGGTTTTCCAGCAGATTGATGATCTGGCCTTGGATCGATACGTCGAGTGCCGAAACCGGCTCGTCGCAGACGATGCATTCGGGTTCCATCGCGAGTGCGCGCGCGATGCCGACGCGCTGACGCTGGCCGCCCGACATTTCGTGCGGATAGCGCTCGGCCATATAGGCGAACAGGCCGACGGCTTCGAGCAATTCGGCGACGCGCTTTTTGGCGGCCGCGGCGTCGGGCACGATTTTATAGACGAGCAGCGGTTCGGCGATGATCTGGCCGATCGTCATGCGCGGATTAAGCGACGAATACGGATCCTGGAAGATCACCTGGATCTTGCGCCGGATGGGCCTGAGCTCGGCCGAACCGAGCTTGGAAATATCCTGGCCCTTGAACGTGATCGACCCTTCGGTCGGCGTTTCCAGGCGCAGGATCAAACGCCCGATCGTCGTCTTGCCGCAGCCGGATTCGCCGACCAAGCCCAACGTCTCGCCGGGCGAAATGTCGAACGACACATCGTTGACCGCGCGCACCTCGCTTTTGACCGAGCTGAACGTGCCGGTCTTGCGCGTCACTTCGAAGAATTTCTTGAGGCCGCTCACCGACAATAGCTTCTCGCCGGCCCGCCCCTCGCGTTTGCCGCCCGCTTCGATCACCGGTTTCTCGCGGCCGATGGCACCCGACGCGATTTCCTTCGCGCGCAAACAGGCCGACAAATGGCCGGGCTCGATCTCCTCCAACGCCGGATCCTGCGCGCAGATATCGGCGCGGAACTGGCAGCGCGCGGCGAAGCGGCAGCCCTTGGGCGGATCGAGAAGATTGGGCGGCAGGCCTTCGATGGTCTCGAGCTTCGCGCCGCGCGGCCGGTCGAGGCGCGGGACCGAGCGCATCAACCCCATCGCATAGGGATGGCGCGGGCGCAGGAACACGTCGTCGGCCGTACCCTTTTCCACGACGCGCGCGGCGTACATCACGTTGACGCGGTCGGCGTAGCGCGCGACGACGCCAAGGTTATGCGTGATGATGACCAGCGCGATGTTCAGCTTGCGCGACAGCTCCTTCATCAGCTCCAGAATCTGCGCCTGGATTGTGACGTCGAGCGCGGTCGTCGGCTCGTCGGCGATGATGAGCTTCGGGTTGCAGGCAAGCCCGATCGCGATCATCACGCGCTGGCGCATGCCGCCGGAGAATTGATGCGGATATTGGTCGAGCCGGCGCTCGGGATCGGTGATGCCGACCAGCGACAGCAATTCCGCCGCCCGGGCGCGCGCCTGTTCTTCCGTCATCTTCAGATGGATGAACAGCGGCTCCATGATCTGCAACCCGATCGGCAGAACCGGGTTCAGGCTCGTCATCGGCTCTTGGAAGATCATCGAGATGTCGCGGCCGCGCCGCTCGCGCATCTCTTCGTCGGAGAGGTCGAGAAGGTTCACGCCCTCGAACATGATCTTGCCGTGGACGACGCGGCCGGCGGGTTTGGCCAACAGGCGCATGATCGCCAGCGACGAGACCGATTTGCCGCAACCCGACTCGCCGACGATCGCCAGGACTTCGCCGCGCCGCACTTGGTACGACACGCCTTCGACCGCGCGCACGACGCCGCGCGACGTGACGAAATGGACGTGCAGATCCTCGACCGACAACAGAACGTTGGAATCGCTCAAAGCGGGCGCCTCGACTGTTCGTAATTATCGTATTTTTTCGATCCGTAGCACGGGACACCAAGGGATGCCACCCCCGAAGGTTTCCAGTCCGATCTGCGGAACGGCGTCTTGTTCCTTTTCGCATCGGCGAATAGCTTGGGGCGACACTCTCGATTTTCACGTGGTTGGATTCGGAATTACGCGGAAGATGTCGATCTGGGGAAGTTTGTTGGGGGGGACGGCGGGCTATGCGCTGGGCGGGCCTTTGGGCGCGCTGATCGGGCTCGCCGCCGGCCATGCGGTCGATCGCGTCTTGCGCGCGAACAAATCGCCGGAGAGCGAGCAGGAGAAGCGTAAAATCGCCTTCACCATCGCGACCGTGGCGCTTGCCGCAAAAATGGCCAAAGCCGACGGCGCCGTGTGCGAGCGCGAGAAGGCCGCCTTCGCGCGCATCTTCCATTTCGATCCGGCCGAGCGCGCGAATGTCGAGCGCATTTTCGATTTCGCCGCGCGTTCGACGCACGGCTTCGAAGCCTATGCGCGCCAAGTGGCCTCGCTGTTCGACAAGGGCGCCCCGGCGCTGGAAGAATTGCTCGACTGTCTTTTTCACATCGCGAGCGCCGATCACGCGATCACCGAGGAAGAGCTCGAATATCTGCGCGCGGTCGCGACCCATCTCGGTCTCGACGAAGGCGTCTATCGCGCGATCCGCCAAGCGCATGTCGGGCCCGACGCGAACGATCCGTACGAAGTTTTGGGCGTCTCGCCGCAGGCCGATCTCGACGAGATCAAGCGCGTTTGGCGCGAACAAGCGCGCCTGCATCATCCGGACGTATTGACCGGCCAAGGCATGCCCGCCGAATTCGTGGCGCTGGCCGAGAAGCGCTTGGCCGCGATCAACGCCGCCTATGAAACCATTCTCGAACGGCGGAAAGCGGCATGAGACCGATCGACGCGGCACTGACAGTCGGGATCATGATGGTCTGGGGGCTCAATTTCGTCGTCGCGAAATTGTCGCTCGCGGAGATGCCCGCGATCTTCACCATGTCGCTGCGCTTCATGCTGGTGGCGATATTGCTGCTGCCCTTCGTGAAAATGCCGAGCCGCCAGGACATGAAGGCCATCGCGCTGCTCGGCTTCACGCTGGGCGGCTTGCATTTCTCGTCGATGTTCACCGGCATGAAGAATCTCGACGCGGGCCTCGCGGCCATCGCGACGCAAAGCCAGGTGCCGTTCGCGGCTCTGCTCTCCGCCGTCATCCTCAAGGATTATCCCGGCTGGCGGCGCTGGACCGGCATGGGCCTCGCGTTTTTCGGCATCTGGCTCGCGACCGGCGGTGCCGTCTCGGGCGGCGCCCCGTTCTATGTCGGGCTCGTGCTGTTCGCCTCGTTCATGTGGGCGGTCGCGAATTTCCAGTTCAAGTCGCTGACCCATATCGACGGCTTCACCCTCAACGCCTATACGGCGTTGTGGACCGTGCCGTTCCAGCTCGTCTTTTCCGCGATGCTGGAAACCGGGCAGATCGACGCCTTCCTCAACGCGTCGTGGCGCGCTTACGCCGGCGTCGTGTTCATGTCGGTGGTCATCACGATCTGCACCTATTGGCTTTGGTATCGGCTGCTGCGCCGCTATTCGGTCAACGTCACCATTCCCTATACGCTGCTGGTCCCGGTATTCGGCGTCATGTTCGGGGTGATCTTCAACGGCGATGCGCTGGGCTGGCGAATGATCGCGGGCACCGCCGCGACCATTTTGGGTGTCGGCATCATCGTGCTGCGTCGCCCGGCCGATGTCGGCGGCGAGTCGACGAGCAAGATGTCGTGAAGATCGAGACGCTGCCTTCGCCGAATTTCGACGCGCGGCCCGACGGCGTGGCGCCCGAAATTCTGGTGCTGCATTACACCGACACGAAGGATCGCGCGGAGAGCCTGTCCTATCTGCTCGATCCCGAGAAGCAAGTCAGCGCGCATTATCTGATCGACACGGACGGCACGGTTCTGGCGCTGGTGCCCGAGGAAAAGCGCGCCTGGCATGCCGGCGTGTCGTGCTGGCGGGGAATGCGCGACGTCAACGCGCGCTCGATCGGGATCGAGATCCAGAATCCCGGCCACCGCCTGGGCTATCGCGATTATCCGGACATGCAGATCGATGCGGTGATCGCACTTTGCCGCGCGATCGTCGCGCGTCACCGCATTGCGCCGCGCGACGTCGTCGGCCATTCGGACGTGGCGCCGTCGCGTAAGAAAGATCCAGGCGAACTCTTTCCGTGGGAGCGCCTCGCCGCAGCCGGCATCGGGCTTTATCCGTCCAACGTCGTGCGCCGCCATCGCAGCACACGCGATTTCGGCCCTGGCGAAACCGACGACGCCGTAACGGACGCGCAAAATCTGCTGGCGCGTTTCGGCTACGATATCGAAGCGACCGGCATGCTCGACAACGCGACGCATGCCGTTCTGGTCGCCTTCCAGCGCCGCTTCCGGCCGTGGAAATTCGACGGGCGGCTCGATGGCGAAACCCATGCGCGGCTGCGCGCCCTCGTGGCGATGGTCTGATTTCCGGCACGCGGGTTGCTTCCCCTTCCCGCATCATGAATCTGACCGACATCCCCGCGCTGCGCCGGTACTGGTATCCGCTCTGCCAGGATTCCGATCTCGATAAAGGCCCACTCGCCCAGCGTTTGCTCGGCGTCGGTCTCGTTCTGTGGAAGGACGCGGACGGCAAGCCCAATGCCGTGCGCGATCGCTGCCCGCATCGCACCGCCAAATTGTCGCGCGGCTTCGTGGAGAATGGCGCGATCGTTTGCGGCTATCACGGCTGGGCGTTCGAAGGCTCGGGCAAATGCGTGAAGATCCCGCAGCGCGCCGATCCCGCCGCCACCGGCAAAATGCGCGTCGACGCGTTCCACGCCAAGACCTATGGCGGGCATGTGTGGGTGGCGCTCGAAAATCCCGTCGAAGACATTCCCGTCTTCGCCGAAGACGGCGATTCGGCGTGGCGGCGCATTCCCGAATTCGTCGAGAACTGGGCATGCAGCGCATTGCGCGTGATGGAGAACGAATTCGACAACGCGCATATCGAATATGTGCACCAGGCGACGTTCGGCAATACGCGCGATCCGATCCCGGCGGAGAACGAGATCGAGGAATTCGCCGGCGGGTTCGTGGCCCGCGCCGTGGTGCGCGCGGCCAATCGCAAGATCGGGGCGGATTACACCGGTGCGATGGGCGAGCTCACCACGCGCACGACCGTGCATCGCTATTGGTTTCCGTTCTTACGCAAACTGGAGCTCACCTTTCCCAACGGGCTTTGCCATCGCATCGTAACCGCGACCGTGCCGGTCGATGATGCGCATACGCGCCTCGTGCAATGGGTCTATCGCAACGATAGCGATGCAGACGTGCCCGCCGAGAAAGCCATCGCCTTCGACCGCGCGGTGACGCTGGAGGATAAGGACATCCTCGAAGCCACCGATCCTTACGTGCCGTTACGCGACTACCTGACCGCCGAACGCCACATGCCCTCGGACAAGCCGGGCCTGATCATGCGCCGGATGCTGGTCGCGGCGGTGGACGCGGCCCCCGACGCGGGTTGACGTTTCGCGCCGAACGCGCGCATATCCGCCCCGCCAGACGGCCGGACGACCGCGGGGTGCTTCGCGCACCGCGAGGAAAGTCCGGGCTCCACGGAGATAAGGGTGCCGGGTAACGCCCGGCGGGCGCGAGCCCAGGGACAGTGCAACAGAGAAAGACCGCCAAAGCCTTGTCTGCTTTCGGGTAGGCCGGGCCGGTAAGGGTGAAACGGTGGTGTAAGAGACCACCGCGGACGCGGCAACGCGGACGGCATGGCAAACCCCACCCGGAGCAAGACCAAATAGGGGCGGCACGCGAAGGGCAACCTTCGCAGGTCGGTTTCCGGACCGCCGCCCGGGTCGGTTGCTTGAGGCCGTCAGCAATGGCGGTCCTAGAGGAATGGTCGTCGTCGCCCGGCAACGGGCGTCACAGAACCCGGCTTACAGGCCGTCTGGCTTTTTCCACATCCACGTCGAGAAATCGCCCTAAAGCCCCACTAGGCTGCGGGGGCTTATTCCCAATTTTCGGTAAATTTCGCGGCGTCGCGGGTCGAGAGAACAGACCGTGTCCATTACAAAACAAGCACTTAGCCCGTTGACGCCCATATACACCCATGATATCCCATATTGTCCCACGAAAACCGCCTTTCGCGAAGGCGGGTATCGGGGGACCCCAAAGAGAAGAGAACTCCTCGTCTTTTCAATGGGTTGAACAATGGGGACGGCACGAGAGGGTCAACGCGGGCGATGGCCAAATCCGCGTTCATTTCGACCTATACGTTCAAGATCGATCGGAAGGGGCGCGTCTCCGTTCCGGCCGATTTTCGTGCCGTCATGTCTGCAAAAGGCGAAGACGGGCTCAACGTGCTGCCGCTTTCGGGCCTGAAAGCGGTGCGCGCCATCGGGGCCGACCTTCTTGCCAAAATCGGCCAAAACGCGGATCCGCTCGCGGCGTTTCGTCCCTCGTCCCTGGACCAAGCCGCGATTCTGGCCGCCGATTTGGTCGCCTTGCAGATCGATTCCGAAGGCCGTGTCGGCCTTCCCGAAGCGCTGATCGCGCATTGCGGGCTTGGCGAAACCGCCGTCTTCGCCGGCCGCATCCAATTCTTCGAGATCTGGAATCCCGAAGCTTTCGCCGCCGATCAGGCGGAAAAGCGGCGCACGATTCTGGGCGGCGGACCGGCATGACGAACCCGCAAATCCACGTGCCGGTGATGCTCGCCGAGGTGTTGGCCGCCTTGGCGATCAAGAACGGCGGCGTCTATCTCGACGGCACGTTCGGTGCGGGCGGCTATGCGGCGGCGATCCTCGATGCCGCCGATTGCAAGCTCGTCGCGTTCGATCGCGATCCCGAAGCGATCGCGCGAGGGGGCCCGTTGAAAGCCAAGTACGGCGAAAGACTGACGCTGGTCGAAGGCCGTTTTGGCGAGATGGATCAACTCTCGCCCGAACGCGAACTCGACG
>JAIUNH010000188.1 GCA_020161965.1 Pseudomonadota bacterium | reverse complement strand
TCTTGCCGATCGAACCCATGGCGGTCTTATAACCCGAATCGCGCGAAGGCGGCGCGCGCTTCGATCGCGTCCAATGCGTCGCCCGCGTAATCGGCTTGGCTAAGGCCCAGCAGGCGGCGTAGGAAGCCCCCACCTTGCAGCGCGAAGCCGCGATAGCGCACCTTGTCGCCGAAGCGCTTGCGCAGATCGGCGCGCGCGTCGCCGATCCCGTCGATCAGGCCAAGGTCGAGCGCCTTCGTGCCGGTCCAGAATTCGCCTTCGAACAAAGTGGCGTCGTCGGCTTTCAGCTTGGCGCCGCGCCGCGCCCGCACCCAGGCTTTAAAATTCTCGTGCAGCTCGGCCTGGATCGATTTGAGCCGCGCAAGATCCTCGGCTTTCTCCGGCCCGAACGGGTCGAGCAGCGATTTACGTTCGCCCGACGTGTGCAAGCGACGTTCGATGCCGAGCTTGCCGATCATTTCCTGAAAACCGAACCCGGCGGAAATCACGCCGATCGACCCGACGATCGAATTCGCATCGGCGATAATCTCGTCGGCCGCCGCCGCGATCCAATAGCCGCCGGACGCGGCGACGTCTTCGACATAGGCGTAGACCGGCAGTTTTTCCTGCTCGGCCAGCGCGCGGATGCGCGCACCGATCAAAGCGCTTTGCGCGGGCGATCCGCCGGGCGAATTGATCACCAGCGCCACGGCCGCAAGACCCTTGGTCTTGAACATGCGCTCCAACGGACCGGCGAGGCGTTCCATCGACAGACCGCGCCGTCCGCCCATGCCGATCGGGCCTTGCAGGCGCATCACCGCCACGACCGGGTCGGGCGTGCGGCCGAAAAGACGCGCGAAAGCGGGGCGAAGCCGGTCCAACATGGGGCTTCTATACCAAGGGCAATTCGTCGCCGTCGCGCAGAATCGAATCCGCGGCGGCGGAGAATTTCCCGTCGGCCCCGTGCAGAACCAGGCCGCGCGCCAAAATCAGCGGCGCTTTGGAACCCATTCGCGCGCGGACCAGCACGCGCTTGGCCGGTTCGCCCGCTTTGGGCCATAGCGGAAATACGACGAGTTCGCCCATTCCCTTCATCGCCGCCAGCAGATCGGCGAGCCGGTCGGCGCGCTGCACGAACAGGATATGGGCTTTGGGCGCGGTCGCGCGCTTGGCGGCCTTCACCCAACCGGCGAGATCGAGTTCGCCTTCCATATCCGCCTTGCGCTTGCGCGCATGCGGCGAAGGGGCGGCGCGCGAAGGATCGAGATAGGGCGGATTGACCATCACCAGATCGAAACCGGTTTCCCCGAAATTGGCCGCGTCGCCTTCGACGATCCGCGCGCGCGCGGCGAATTCATTGGCCGCAAGATTGTCGCGCGCGAGATCGGCGAGATCGGGATCGATCTCGACGCCCACGGCGTGCACGGTTTCGACGCGCGCCAGCAGGCACAGCATTGCCGCACCCGCCCCGCAGCCCAGATCCAGCGCCTTGACCGGCCGCCCGGCGGCGGCGGCGAGCAGCACGGGGTCGATCGCCGCGCGATAGCCGTCGGCGGGCTGCGTGAATCGCAGTTTGCCGCCCAGCAGCTTATCCTGCGTGGTTTCGATCATCGTATCTCGTCCAATCCCGCCTGCTTCAAAAGGTCGCTTGCGGCCGTGTAATCGTCTTCGTCGACCGCCAGACGGCGCGGAAACGCGCCGATCGAGCCTTCCAGCGCGGAAATATGCGCATCCAACGTCGCGAATTCGATGCGCGCGTCGCGCAAAAGCGCTTGCGCGAACGATAAGGCGACCGCATCGGTGGTGCGCAGGACCTCGCGCATCGAGTGTTGATTCCCCGGTTGAGGGCTCTATGCTCGCAACCGGTGGGCGCCCCCGTCAAGCTCGGTCGCCCCCGGACGTAGCAGGAAGGAACACCGGACGTGGCCGTCGTCGTCAATCTCGAAGGCGAGCGCAAGAATCCCCGCCCCAGCGGTGCGAAGAACGCGCTTCAGAATCTTTTGGCCCTCGTCGATGGCGATCTGAAGGCCGTCAACGAGACGATCGTCCGGCGCATGCATTCCTCCGTCGATCTGATCCCGCAACTCGCGGGGCATATCATCGCGGCGGGCGGCAAGCGCATGCGCCCGATGCTGACCCTCGCTTCCGCACGCATGTGCGGCTATCGCGGCCAGCGCCATATCGGCCTGGCGGCCTGCGTCGAGTTCATCCATACCGCCACGCTGCTGCATGACGACGTGGTCGACGAAAGCGATCTGCGCCGGGGCCGTGCGACGGCCAATGCGGTGTGGGGCAACAAGGCTTCCGTCCTTGTCGGCGATTTCCTGTTCAGCCGCGCCTTCCAGGTGATGGTGGAGGATGGCTCGCTGCCCGTGCTCGCGATCCTGTCCAACGCCTCGGCCGTGATTGCGGAAGGCGAGGTGTTGCAGCTCACCACCGCCAACGACACCGAGACGTCGGAACAAGCCTATCTCGAAGTCATCCGCGCCAAGACGGCGGCGTTGTTCGCCGCCGCGTGCCGTGTGGGGGCCGCCGTCGCCGACCGCCCGAAGGCGGAGGAAGACGCGCTCGAGGCTTATGGCCTCAATCTCGGGATCGCGTTTCAATTGGTCGACGACGCGCTCGACTACGCGTCCGACACCGCGACGATGGGCAAGGAAGTCGGCGACGATTTTCGCGACGGCAAGATCACGCTGCCGATCGTGTTGTCGTTCCTGCGCGGCGACGAGGAGGAGCGCGCGTTCTGGCGCCGGACCCTCGAAGATCTCGACCAGAAGGACGGCGATCTGACCCGCGCTGTCGAACTCATGCGCAAGCACAACGCGCTGGCCGACACGATCGAGCGCGCCCGCCATTACGGGCGTATCGCCAAGGACTCGCTCGGTATCTTCGCCGACGGCGCGGAGAAGCGCGCGCTGATCGACCTGATCGATTTTGCGATCGAACGCGCGTACTGACGTAACCTCGTTGCGGCCGCGCGCGAACGGGGCCCGAGCGCTTCGTTCGGGAGGCCGTCGATGCCACGTTCCGGTATGATTTTTCGCGCGATTCCCTGGGTTTTGGCCCTGTGGATCGCCTATATCTTCGTTTGGTATCTGCAATACAAATTCACCGGCGCGGACGGCTCGGTGTGGCTGTTCACCGTGCTGACCGATTGGCTGGGCGTGCCCGGTTACGAAAAGCCGATGCGCATCGGCGTCGGCTCCGCCGAATTGCTGGCGGCGATCCTGGTGCTGATCCGCCGCACGCAGGTTCTTGGTGCTGCGATGTCCGCCGGCATCATGGCCGGTGCGATTTTCTTTCACGTCGTCTCGCCGCTCGGCATCGATCCCTATGACGACGGCGCGGTGTTGTTCAAGGAAGCCTGCCTCGTTTTGATTGCCGCACTTGTCATTCTTTGGCTGCGACGCGACGAGGCGCTCGATCTGGCGCGCCATCTGCCGGTGGTCGGCCGCTACGCATGAGCGCTGCGTCCAAAAAGCCGCGCGATCCACGCCTCGATTTCTTTCGCGGCTTGTCCTTGGTCGCGATCTTCTTCGCCCATGTGCCCGGCGGCTGGGCGCGCGAGATCATCTGGGCGCGCTTCGGCCTGTCGGATGCCGCGCATGTGTTCGTGTTCATCTCCGGCTTCGCCGCCGCGATCGCCTTCGGCGGCACGTTCGGCCGGATGGGTTTCGCGACCGGGACCGCGCGCATCGCGTGGCGTGCCGCACAGCTTTACGGCTGCCATATCGCGCTGTTCTTCGTGACGCTGTTTTTGGTCGCCGCACTCCAACCCGGTTACGCCGCGTTCCTGGGCATCGACGGCTTCTTCGCCGATCCTTTAAGGCACATCGTTGAATTGTTCACGCTGCGCTACGTGCCGACCTATTTCGACATTCTGCCGCTTTATATGGTCGTGCTGGCCGCCGTACCCGTGGCGATGGCGCTGGTGCGCGTGCATCCGGGGCTGGTGATCGCGGCCAGCGTCACGCTCTGGGGTTTCGTCCAGGCGACCGGATTCAATCTGCCGGCGGGCGACGGGCGCTTGTGGGGCTTCAACCCGCTCGCTTGGCAGATGCTGTTTTTCTCAGGGTTTGCGTCGTCGCGCGGCTGGATCGCACCGCCCAAGCCGACGCCGGCCGTTTTGGCGCTGTGCCTTGCTTATCTCATTTTCGGTTTCGTCGTGGAGTTCCACGCGATCTGGTCGCATGTTCCCGGCTTGGCGGAGCTACACGCATGGGCCTATGCGCATGCCAACAAGCCCAATCTCGACGCGCGCCAATTCGCGCATTTCGTCGCCCTCGCGATCTTGGCGTTGTGGGTCGTGCGCCAGCGCCCGGTGATATTGGAAAGCGCGCTGGCGCGGCCTTTCGTCATTCTCGGCCGGCAGGCGCTGCCGGTATTTTTCTCGGGCATGGTGCTGTCGCATCTCGGCGGGATCGCGCTAGCGATCTACGGCACCGATATCGAAGATCAGATCGCGGTCCACGCTATCGGAATCGCTGCGTTGTTCGCCGTCGCGCGTATCGCGGCCTATGTGAAGAACGCGCCGTGGAAAACCGGCGTGAAACCGCCGCCGGCGGGTGCCGCGATCAGCGTGCCCAGCGTCGCGCAATGAATTCGAGCGCGCGGGGCAAAGCGCGTTCCCACGTGCCCCATTCGTGACCACCGGGCGCGGTCTCGCTTTCGACGTCGAAGCCCTTGTCCTTCAGCATGCGCGCCAGATCGTCGCTCTGCGCTTGGATCGTGCCGAAATCCGTTTCGCCGGCGGTCAGAAAGATCGCGGGCTTGGGCATCGCGGCGGGCAACGCGACCGCCAACGCATGGGCGCTGTGTTTGAGGAAATTCGCGCGCGCGAAGGGCGTGCCGAACGCGCCGTCGAACACACGCGCGACACGCGCTTGCAGCGTTTCGTCGAGGGCCGTCTCGCTCTCCAGAAAAGTCCAGAACGCGCCGGACATCGACGCGGCGGCGACGAAACGTTCGGGATAGGCGAGCGCGATTCCCAGCGCGCCGAACCCGCCCATTGAATTGCCGGCGATCGCGCGTTGGCCGCGCGACGGGCTGGCGCCGAAGCGCCGCTCGATCTCGGCGGGCAGGTCGGTCGCAATGGCGGCGGCCATGGCGCCTGCGTACCAGCTATTCCCGCCATCGGGCAGCACGATCAGGCAGGGCGGGATCTTGCGTTCGGCGATCAACCGGTCGGCGGTTTGCGCCGCATGCGCCATGTCCAACCAATCGGCGGGGTTGCTGTTGCGACCGTGCAGCAGATAGACGACCGGCAGATCGCGCGCGGCATTATCGGGCTTGTAGATCGAATAGGTGAGGGGACGGCCCAGCGCCGCACTCGGCGCGGAAAGGTCGCGCAGCACTTCGCCCGCGTGAACGGGCGAAGCGAGAAAAACGGCCAGCAGAGCGACGATGGCGCGCATATTGCGAGCCTATCGCGCCGCCAAGGCGGACGCTACATTTCCGCTTTCCCAAGTATGCCGATGTTTCGAGGAACCCAATGCAGCTACCCACGCATGGCCGTTACGAGTATTCGCCGATTTCGACGCGCAAGCCTTATGAATGGCACAACGGCAAGCGGCTCGCGGTCTATCTCGGGCTCAATCTCGAGCATTTCGCCTTCGGCGAAGGGTTGGGGGCGGAACTCGCCCCGGGCGGCCCGCAGCCCGACGTATTGAACTACGCCTGGCGCGACTGGGGCAATCGCGTCGGCGCGTGGCGCATGCTGGAGCTGTTCGAGGAATTGTCGCTGCCCGCGTCGGTGCTGATCAATTCGTCGATGTACGACTATGCGCCCGAATTGCTCGCGGCATTCCGCAAGCGCGGCGACGAATTCGTCGGCCATGGCCGCACCAATGCCGAACGCCAGGGCACGTTGCCGGAGGCGGAGGAGGCGGCGTTGATCGCGGAATCGACCGCCGCGATGCGCGCCAAGGAAGGCAAAGCGCCGCAAGGCTGGCTCGGCCCCTGGATCAGCCAAAGCCGCGTCACACCCGATCTGCTGCACGAGGCGGGCTATAGCTATGTGCTCGATTGGTGCATGGACGATCAGCCGATTTGGTTCAAGACGCGCAAGGGCCGCATCTTGGCCGTGCCCTATCCGCAAGAGCTGAACGACATTCCGATGATCGTCGGGCGCAAGATCGGCGGCGACGCCTTCGCCGACATGATCGTCGATGCGTTCGACGAAATGATGCGCCAGTCGAAAGACCAGCCGCTGGTGATGGGGATTGCGTTGCATCCCTATCTCGTCGGCCAGCCGCATCGCTTGAAGCATCTGCGCCGCGCGCTTGCCCATATAAGGCAGGCTTGGCCCGAGATCTGGTTCACCACCTCGGGCCGGATCGCCGCGCACGCGGCTAATCTGCCGCCGGGCGTCGTTCCTTAAGCGGCATCGCCTGCCGAAAAGGCGGGACGGCGCAAATTTAAGCAAAAGCGATCGATAGGCGGCGCGCAGCACCGGACAAGTGCGCGTGCCGCTATCGTACGGGTTGCGCGCGCTGCGATCTTGCCCATCCGCGCGTGGTATCCCGGCGCGCGCTTCTCCACGCAAGCGTAGGTATTGCCGCGTATGGCATGCCCCTTGCTCCCCCATGAATTCGGCCGATCGGCCGCGCAACGAAACATGGGGGTTTCGCGAAAATGGGTATTTCTCGTCGTCGTCTATTGGGCTCCGCCGTTGGTGGCGCCGCGATTCTGCACTACGGCCGTATGGGCGCGTTCGCCCAGGCGCCGACGATCAAGGTCGGTATTCTCCACTCGCTGTCGGGCACGATGGCGATTTCGGAGACGACGTTGAAAGACGTCATGCTGATGCTGATCGAAGAGCAGAACAAGAAGGGCGGCGTTCTGGGCCGCAAGCTCGAAGCGGTGGTCGCCGACCCCGCGTCGAACTGGCCGCTGTTCGCCGAAAAGGCGCGCGAACTGATCGCGCGCGACAAGGTCGCCGCGACGTTCGGCTGCTGGACCTCGGTCAGCCGCAAGTCGGTGTTGCCGGTGTTCAAGGAACTGAACAACATCCTCTTCTACCCCGTGCAGTACGAGGGCGAGGAGAGCGAGCGCAACGTATTCTACACGGGTGCGGCGCCGAACCAGCAGGCCATCCCGGCCGTCGACTATCTGATGTCGAAGGACGGCGGCGAAGTGAAGCGTTGGGTGCTCGCGGGCACGGACTATGTCTATCCGCGCACGACCAACAAGATCCTCGAGGCGTATCTGAAGTCGAAGGGTGTCGCCGACGCCGACATCATGATCAACTACACGCCGTTCGGCCATGCCGATTGGCAGACGATCGTGTCGAGCATCAAGACCTTCGGCGCCGCCGGCAAGAAGACCGCCGTGGTGTCGACGATCAACGGCGACGCCAACGTTCCCTTCTACAAGGAACTCGGCAACCAGGGCATCAAGGCCACCGATATTCCGGTTGTT
>JAIUNH010000187.1 GCA_020161965.1 Pseudomonadota bacterium | reverse complement strand
CGCGGCGGCTGCCCTCGCCATGGCCGCGTGCTCGGGCCCGGCCGCACCGTCGTCGCCGTCGTCGGCGACGTCGTCGGTGCCGTCATCGCCGCCGTCGAGCAGCGCGGCTCCTTCCGCGGCCTCGCCCGTGCCGTCGTCGTCCTCCGGCCAGGCGGCGTGGCTGTGCCGTCCGGGCCTCGACGGCACGCCCTGCGACATCGACCTCGACGTCACTGCCGTGACGTCGTCGGGACGACGGACGCTGCCAGCACAGGCGGCCCCGGACCCGTCGTTCGACTGCTTCTACGTCTACCCGACGGTGTCGACGGCGACGACGCGCAACGCGCCGCTCGCCAGCGCCCCCGAGATCGTCCGGGTGGTGCAGGCGCAGGCCGTTCAGATGCAGCGGTCGTGCCGGCTGTTCGTGCCGCTGTACCGGCAGATCACGCTCCAGGGGCTCGTCGACGGCGGCCTGACCGACCCGGCGGCGCGGGGCCTCGCGCAGTCCGACGTCGTCGGCGCGTTCCGCGAGTACCTCGACCGCTACAGCGACGGCCGGCCGTTCCTGCTGCTCGGCCACTCGCAGGGCGCGACCGCGCTGACCGGCCTGGTGCAGACCGAGATCGACGGCGACCCTGCCCTGCGCGCACGGCTGGTCTCGGCGATGCTCATCGGAGGCGGCGTGTGGCTGGCGCCCGGCAGCACGACTCAGGGCACGTTCCAGAACGTGCCGCCCTGCCGTTCCGCGACACAGACCGGCTGCGTGATCGCCTACAACACCTACAGCTCCACACCGCCGGCGTCCGGTCTGTTCGGCCGGACGACGAACGCCCGGACGACGCTGTGCGTCAACCCGGCCGCACTCGGCGGCGGTGCGGCGACGATCGACGCGATCGTGGCGCCCACGCCGGGCAATGCACCCATCACGATGCCGATCAAGCTGGAGCGCACGATATTGACGCCGTGGCGCATATAGTCGGCGAAGGACAGAAGAATGCCCTTCATCGTCGCGCGCACGCGCTCGCTTTCCTGCGCTTCGATATTCGCGACATCGGCCATGATCTGCGACAGCGCGAATATACCGATCACGACCGGCAGCAGATCGATGCCGGCAACCAGCGACTCCTGGCCGAAGGTCAAACGCAAAGTGCCCGACGACGGATCGATCCCCGGCAGCGATAGAATCATACCGATCAAAGCCGCCATCAATCCTTTGACCAGCGACCCGCCGCTGAGCGATGCGATCAACGACAACGCCAGGACGACGATCGCGAATTCCTCCCACGGGCCCAGCGCCAGCCCCGCCTTCGCGATCGGCGGGGCGAGCGTGACCAGAGCCACCCAAGACAGCGCGCCGCCGACGATCGAAGCGCCGTTACCCAATCCCAACGCACGCCCCGGCTGACCGTTTTTGGCCATGGGATAACCGTCGAGGCACGTCATGATCGCGTTCGGCTCGCCGGGAATGCGCATCAGCGTTGCGGTCACCAAGCCACCCGAAATGCCGCCGACGAATTGCGCGATCAGCAGGATGACGGCATCGACGCTTTCCATGCGATAGGTGAACGGCAAGGTCAGGGCCATCAGCATGCCCGCCGAGATTCCCGGCAGCACGCCGACGATCAAGCCGAGTAGAACGCCGCCGATCACCAGCAGAAACGTCGCCGGCTGAAGAAGATGCAAAAACGCGTCGGCCAAAGTCATGGCGATATGCTCAAGGCCACTGCAACAGGAACACATGGGTGAATAGGAACCAAATCGCCACCCCCAGCCCAGCGCCGATCGCGGCGACTTTCGCCGCCACGCGCCGATCGCGCAGCGTCAACGCCGCACCCGCCGTCGCGATATAAACGACCGTGGCCGCGAGGAAGCCGATCCCGGCCGCCAGCGCGATCGCATAGGCAACCGTCATGGCGAAGATCGTGGCCGCCAGATCGACGCGCCGGCGATGCGCCCCTTCGCCATCGAGCCCGTGGACCAGCGCCACACTGCTCGCCCCCGTCGCCGCACCGAAAGCGAGCCGGCCAAGCTGCACGACGGCGAATGCCGCCAGCAGCCCCGCCAAGGCGAGCGGGAACGCGGCCGAGCCGAGCGGATCGAACGGCGATTCAGGAATGTCGCGCGCGTCGAAATAAACGGCGGCGGCCAGAACGGCCGATCCGCCCGCGAAGATCGCGTCGGCGGCGCGACGCGGGGCTTGTCCGCTCACTTCTTTGCGGCTTCGCTCGCGGCCGCGGCTGCCGTCTCGGCGACCGACAGCAACGCGGCCTCGCGCGCGGCGAGATCGTCGTCCAGCGCTTTGCCATCGCGATAGACAACGATCACATCCTGGATCTTCGCGCGCAGTTCGGCCGACTTCGTCGCGGCTTCGAGGGCGCGGCGCAGCACCGCGACGCGATCCGGCGCGATGCCGGGCGGGCCGAGCCAAAGGTCGATATCGTCGAACGCCACGTCGTATCCAAGTTCGCGCGCGGTCGGAATATCGGCCAATTCCGGATCGCGGTCGGGCCCCAAGATCGCAAGCCCCTTGAGGCCGTTGCCCGCGTATTGTTTGTAGACGCCGGTGCCGAAGATCGCGATGTCGGCGTGACCGCCCAAGATCGCCTTCAGACGTTCGGCACCGCCGCCCGATTGAACGGGCCGGATCCGCACGCCGGCCTTCTGCGCCAAGACGAGCGTCGAGAAGAATGGCAACGTGCCGATATTGGTCGCGTCGAGCAGCTTGCCGGGATTGGCTTTGGCGTAAGCGAGCGCGTCCTGCAGATTGGCGAAGCGGCCGTCGGTCTTGGTCGCAAGCAAAATCGGCGCGCTACCGGTTTGCGCGAGAACCGAAAAATCCTTCGGCCCGAGCGGCGAGACCTTCTGCATCTTCGCGGTCAGAAGATTTAGGTTCCACAGCCCGATCGTATGGCCCGACGCATTGGCGTCACGGATCGCACGCGTGCCGATGGCCCCGCCGCCGCCGGGCATGTTGCGAATGACCACCGAAACGGGGAGAAGCTTCTCGTCCTCGATCACCTTGGCGAAAAGTCGCGCGACGGCATCGACGCGCCCGCCGGGTTGCGTCGGCACGATGATCGTCACCGGCTGGTCGGGAAACGCGCGAACGGGCGATATCGCCGCCGACAAGGCGAGCGTGGCTGCGAGCGCCAAGCTGTATCGAATGATCCGGCGGGACATCGGCCGTTCCTCCCTATGTATGACGGGCCTTGCGCCTCGTATCCGAAGACGTTAACCGGAAATGACCTTCCACGGACAGCATCCAGATGTCACTATCCATAGCCAATTGGTTATAGGAAATTCCCGATGGATCTACGTCATTTGCGGACATTCCTGCGCGTCTACGGCCACCGGTCGATCAGCGCCGCCGCCTTAGAAATGGGCATTTCGCAACCGGCGTTGTCGAAAGTGCTGCGCCGTCTGGAGGGCGAGTTTGGCGTGCCGCTGTTCGACAGATTGCCGCGCGGCCTGGAACCCACCGAATACGGCAACGCACTGGCCGAGGCGGCGCGCTCGATCGACACGAATTATCGGCTGGCGTTGCGCCAAATCGACGCGATGCGTGACGCGAAGATCGGCGAGTTGAATATCGGCGCCGGCGCCACCTGGCGCGATCGGCTCTTACCCGAAGCCGTGGCGCAGTTCGTGACGCAACGCCCCGGCGTGCGCGTGACCGTCCAAACCGGGTCGAGCGATTCTATTTTGACGTCGCTGATCGACGGCGAGATCGATATGGCGCTTATGCCCGTGCAGGACGGCGCCGCCTATTCGCAGGATGTGCGTTCGGAAGTGCTGGTGACGGACACGCTGGTCGTCGCCGCGCGCGCGGGCCATCCGCTGACCGAGCGCAAGGATGTGTCGCTCGCGGAACTCGCACAACTGCGCTGGGCGATGGCGACCGGACGCTACGTGGTCGACCGTTTCCGCGCCGTGTTTCAGCGGCACGGCATCCAACCGCCCGAGCCCGTCGTCGCGACCGAAGACATGAACTGCCTGCTCGATGTCGTCGCGCGCACGGATCTGGTCGCATACGTTCCGCGTTTGCGGGTCAAATTTCGCCGCGACGACCGTCTGGCGGTCGTGCGCTCCAAACAGGCGGAATCGGATCGCGCGACAGGCGTGGTGATGCGCGCCCGTACGCGCCCGACCGCGCTACAGACCGAATTCATAAAAACGCTGAAGCAGATCGTCGCACGCACGCAGTAAGGCGGATCCGCGCTTTGATCGATTTTCAGGAGGTCCGAATGGTAGGCGCTTCAGGGATTGAACCTGTGCCCCCTACCATGTCAACGTACGCGGACATCGCGTGAATTTAATCGGTCAGAGATGGGGCTTCCCGCAGATCGAGCATCGACCTGCGGGAAACCGAATTCGTCAAATATTGGCGAATTTCGATGGTTCGTAACTGCTATCACTTCGGCGCGATCAGATCCTCGTCCTCGCGCAGCACGCCGTAGCGGCGCAGATTCGGCACGACGAAGGGCAGCACATCGACGCCGCCATCGATCGCGGCGAGCCATTTGCCTTCGGCGTCGATCCTGCCTTGCGCCAAAGCGGGCGCTTGGGCCGCGAGTTCGGCGGGCACCACCAGCACGCCGTCGCCGTCGCCCAGCACCACGTCGCCCGGCATTACCGGCACGCCGCCGCAGGAAATCGGGAAGTTCACTTGCCCCGGCCCTTCCTTGTCGCCGCCGCACGGATTGACGCCGCGCGCGAAGACCGGAATGGGGCTCGCGCGCAGTTCGGCGCTATCGCGCACCGCGCCGTCGATCACCACGCCGGCGATCTGGCGGCGTGCCGCAAGCGCATGGAGAATGCCGCCCCATAATCCGCAATCGAGATTGCCCTTGGCGTCGATCACCAGCACGTCGCCCGGCCGCGCCAAGGCGAGACCGGTATGGATCATCAGATTGTCGCCGGGCCGCACTTCGACCGTGACCGCCGGACCGGCGAGCTTCCATTCCGGCACCAGCGGCTTGATCGCTTGATGCATCACGCCGCGCCGGCCGAGCGCGTCGCCGACGATGGCGACAGGAAACTTCGCCAACGCCGTCACGACTTTCGCATCCACGCGATCGATCGCGCGCCGGAGCCGGAATCCCGGCTGTCCCGATATCGACATCGTTACCCCCGATTTCCGCCGTAGGAACCCTTGAACAGCTTGCCCGCCTTGACGCGGTCGTAGCTCAGCCCCGCGAAATCGGACGCGACCTTGCCGGTCGTCATCCACGCGGCGAGTTCCTGCGCCATCGCCGGCGCGATCTTGAACCCGTGGCCGCTGCCGCCGGAGAAGTCGAAATAGCCGGCGATATCGGCGCGCGGGCCGACATAGGAATACCAATCGGCGCTGACGTCGTAGAGCGAAGCATAGGACGCGATCAGCTTGGCGCCGGCGAAGCCCGGCAAATGCTTGTCCAAACGCGACTGCACGTCCGCGACGAAAGCGTCGTCGGCATTGGTCTTGTAGTTATAGGGATCGACGTCGTCGTAATCCTTGGGAAAGCCGCGCCCGATGATGAAACGGCCGTCGCCCAGCGGGCGCAGATAGATCGCGTCGACGCCGTTGGACACGCTGCCCGTCGGGATCGGGTGGCCGCCACGCGCGGCCCAGACCGTATCCTGCTCGCGCACGGTGCGCATTTCGAGCGCCACGCCGGCACTTTCGGCCAGATACCGCGCCCACGGCCCCGCGGCGTTGACCACGCCGCCCGCCGCGATGTCGCCGTCATCGGTCACGATTCCGGTCACGCGGTTGCCCGCGCGCGTCAAGGCGCGACACGCCGCCTTCTTGCGCAGCGTGCCGCCCGCGCGCTCGAACGCGCCGACATAGGCCTCGACGCTCGCCACCGGATCGGCGTAGCCGCCGTCCGGCTCGTTGACGATCCCGGCGACGCCCTCCGGGTTGAGCCAATCGAGCTTCGACCATTCGGCATTCGGCAACAACGACGTGCGCACGCCGATCTGGCGCTGCATCTCGATATTCGCTTTCGCCGCGTCGAGCATCGCGGGCGACAGCAGCAGGTGATAGCCGACCTTGGCGAAACCGCCCGACGCGCCGAGCTCGGAAGGCATCGCTTCGAAAATATCGATGCTGCGCTTGGCGAGCCGCGCCATCAGCGGCGTCGAATAATGCTGGCGGACGATCGCAGCACTTTTGCCGGTACCGCCGGAGGCGAGATCGCCCTTCTCCATCAGCAGAACTTTGGCGCCGCTCTTCTGCAGGTAATACGCGGTCGCCGCACCGCTGATCCCGCCGCCGACGACGATGTAATCGAAACTCATCAGGCACCTCCCAGTGCGGATTTCTTCGCGGCCTTGCCGCCGTCATAGAGCCGCGCCATCGCGGCTTTCGAATACTTGCCGGCGCGCATATCGCTCGCGCGATGCGCCGCGTCGCGCGCGGCCGGCGCGCCGTAGCCGCCGCCGCCGGGCGTTTCGACGATCAAGGCCGTCCCGTCGGGGATCGGCAATGTCGGCGGCTTCGCGGGCAAGCGTTGCCGCTTGCCGTCGGCGGCGCGCAACGCGAAAGAACCCGCCGCACCCGGACCGCCGCCGAACAAGCCCCAAGGCTGACTCGCGAAACGCTCGCCCTGACCGCTGAATTGCGCCGTATGGCCGAGGGGGCGATAGACCCGCCGCAATCCCAAGCCGCCGCGCCAGCGCCCCGCCCCGCCCGATTCCTCGACGAGTTCGTAGCGCTCGATCAGCAGCGGATATTCCTTCTCCAACGCTTCGACCGGCAGGTTCGACGTGTTGGTGATATGGACCTGCACGCCGTCGGTGCCGTCCTTATAGGAACGCGCCCCTGCGCCGCCGCCGATCGTCTCCATATAAAGGTAGTATTTGCCGTTCGCCCCGGTGCCGGAGAACACGACGCTGGTATTGGCGCCGTTGCTCGCCGCGATCACCCGGTCGGGTACCGCTTCGGCGAGCGCGCCGAGAATCACATCGATGATGCGCTGGCAGGTCTGCGCGCGCCCCGCCGACGCCGCCGGAAAAGCCGCGTTCACGATCGTGCCCTCGGGCGCCACGATGCGCACGGGCGCGAGCATGCCGTGATTGGCGGCGACCTCCGGATCCAGCAGCGACTTGATCGCGTACAGCACCGTCGCTTGCAGGCCGGAGATGCTGTTGTTGATATTGCCGCGCACCTGCGGCGCCGAGCCGGTGAAGTCGAACGTGATCGTGTCGCCCGCGATGGCGACCCGCACCTTGATCGCGATATTCGTCGTGCCCATGCCGTCGTCGTCGATCACGTCGGCGAAGGAATGCTCGCCATCGGGCAGTTCCGCGATCGCACGGCGCATGCGCGTCGCCGTCGATTCGATGATCGCCGCCGCGCCTTCCGTGATTTTCGGCAGCGTCCATTTGCGGATCAAATCGGCGCAGCGCCGAATCCCCAGCCGGTTCGCCGCGATCTGCGCGAGGTAGTCCCCGCGCC
>JAIUNH010000186.1 GCA_020161965.1 Pseudomonadota bacterium | reverse complement strand
TTCTTGTAGTTCTTGGCGCCTTTCGGCACGACCCAGTAATCGGCTTCGATGACCGCTTCATTCCAATGGAACCCGATCGGCGCTCCTTCGCGGATAAGCTCGGTCAAACGCGCGGCACCACCCATTCCGATCACCGCTTCGCCATCGATATAGGCCTGCGGACCTTGGGACGCCGACGTGCCCCACTTGGCGACATGCGGATTGATCTTTTCGAGCATCTTGTAGGCGCGTTCGAGATCAATCGGGTAGATCTTGTCGAACGGCACGCCGTCCGCCATAAGCGCCAATTCGATCGGCTTCGATGGCTGATCGGCGCCCGAGAAGTAGCGTTTGCCGGGGAAGCGGACCGGGTCCCAAACATCGGCCCAGGTTTTTGGCGCCGTCGCAGCGGTATAGGCCTTAGTGTTGTAGGCGATAACAACGCCGAACTCGAGCCAGCCCACGCCATAATCGAGGATCTGCGACTTCGGAATGCCTTCCAGCTGTTTCATGTCCATCTGGCCGTAATCGATCTTCTCCAGCCAACCGGCGCGCGACATGACGAGATACTCGCCGCCCAATGCCAGATGCGTATCCCATTCGGCGTTGTTGGCGCGCACCATCGCGGCGACCTTGGAGACCGACACGCCGGTCTGCTCGACGACCTTGATGCCGGTCGCCTTCTCGAATGGCTCGAACACCGCCTTGCGCTGCGCGTCCTGAAACCGTCCGCCGAACGACGCGACGACAACCTGGCCCTTGTCCTGCGCTTGCGCGCCACCGACGAAAATCGCCGGAGCGATTGCCGACGCCACGAGGGCGGCCGCAAGCAAACCTCTATAGCCACTACTCCGCATTTTTCTGTGCCTCCTGATTTGGATTTATCGTTAGGGAACGCAATACACCTGCGGCATCTACGCCCGGCTGCCGTCGCCGAAGAACACCAGCGCGTGCGCGGCGCTCCAAACAGCTTTCGTCGTGTGGCCAACCTCGTATTCCGTCGCGTCAGCCGAATTCGGCACGTCGGCAAGAATCATTTCCTCGCCTGGTAGGCGCAGCCAGTAGCGCGACCGATCGCCGGTGAACGTGCGGTCGACGACCTCTGCATCAACCGCATCCGGCAGGCCTTCGGCGCGCGCGCCGATGGCGACATGTTCGGGCCGCAGCATAAGGGTGAGCTTCGCGCCAGGTGCGATGGGCGCATCGATGCGCAACGGCAGCGACAACCCGCCACGCGTCACTACGCAAGGCCGGTCGGCCTTGTCGACGGCGAGCGTGCCATCGAGGAACGAAGCATCGCCCACGAACTCCGCCACAAAGCGATCCGCCGGGTTGCGGTAGATCTCGCCCGGCGTATCGAATTGGGCGATGCGTCCGCCGTCCATTACAGCGACGCGATCTGACATCGCCAAGGCCTCGCTCTGGTCGTGCGTGACGTGGATGATCGTGATGCCCAGGCGCTGATGAAGCAGCTTCAGTTCGAGCTGCAGATTGTCGCGCAGCTTGCGATCCAAAGCGCCCATCGGCTCGTCCAGCAGCAGAACGGGCGGATCGAAAACGAGCGCTCGCGCCAATGCGACGCGCTGCTGCTGGCCGCCGCTGAGCTGGGCCGGCAGGCGGTCGCCGAAGCGCTCGAGGCGCACGAGTGCCAGCGTGTCGGCGACCCGCTTCTCGATATCCGCCTTCGACGCGCCGCGCATGCGCAACGGGAACGCCACGTTGTCGCGCACGGTCATATGCGGAAACAGCGCCAGATGCTGGAACACGATCCCGACGTCGCGGTGGTGCGCAGGCAACCCATCGATCGCGCGATCGCCGATGCGAATGATGCCGTCATAGCCTTCAACGAATCCGGCGATCGCCATGATCGTTGTCGTCTTGCCCGAACCGCTGGGGCCGAGCAGCGTCACGAATTCGCCGGCCGCGATGTCGATGTCGATTCCGTTGATGACCGGCGTGGCGCCGTAGGACTTCGTCAGATGGCGAATCGTCACCGACGCGCCGATCTTCGTTTGCGGCGCGGACGCGACATCTTTCGCGGCTTGACGGACAGCAACCCCACTCATCCCGACGAACTCCCTGTGAATTCGAAAGCGCGTCGAATTGTCATACACGACGCTGTATGTGCATAACGTATACGAATTTTTGAAGCATGCAAGAGAATCAGTATTTTCAATAAAAATAGGCGAATTTTAATCGTCTTGACCAACCAAAGGGGGCAGTTTAGGGTATTTCGTATGCGATATGCGTTATGGATGTTATCCGATGTGCATTCCCGCAGACCCTGCGTCGAACCAGAACCTCAAAAAGGAAAGCGAACCGACTATGGAGACTCCGAAACGACAAGATCAGTACGGCCGCTGGGTTACGGCGGGACTGACCGTCCGTGACGCGAATTTCAGCGAGCTCCCGGTGATCGACTTTTCGGCGATGCACGGCAATGACGAAACCGCAAAAGCCGCCCTTGTCGAGGAACTACGCAAGGCGTGCGTGAATGTCGGCTTCTTCTATCTGAAGAACCACGGCGTACCGCAGGCGGTGGTCGATCGCACCTTCGTCAAAGGCAAAGAGTTCTTCACCTTGCCGCTCGGCGACAAGATGACCGTCGCCAAAGCGAAGACGCCCGGCTACGGCGGCTACTCGCCGCTGCAGGAAATCACCGGCGGCCGACGCACCGGTGGAAGCCTGATGGAAGGCTTCAACATGAATCTCGACCTGCCCGCCAACGACCCGTTCGTCGTATCGGCAAAGCCGCTCTACAACCCAAATTCATGGCCCGCGCAGCCCGAGGGCTTCCGCGACGCGATGCTCGACTACTTCACCGCGATGCTCGACCTCGGTAAGAAGATGTTCCGCGCCCTCGCCCTCGCGCTGAATCTGCCGGAAGACTACTTCCTGCCGATGGTCCAGAAGCCGATCGCGCTGATGCGCCTCAACCACTATCCGCATCAGGCGTGGCCGAAAGACGATCTGAGCATCGGCACGCCGGCCCATACCGACTACGAGTGCTTCACCATTCTGTGCCAGCAGGGCGACATCACGGCGTTGCAGGTGCAGAACGGGCGCGAGGAATGGGTTTCGGTTCCGCCGATCCCCGGTACCTTCATCGTCAATATCGCCGACCAGATGACGCGCTGGACCAACGAGTATTTCCGTTCGAGCATGCATCGCGTCGTGAATCAGAGTGGGCGCGACCGCATGTCGATTCCATTCTTCTACGGCACCGACTACGACACGCCGATCTCGGTCCTCGACAGCTGCATGCCGGCCGACGGCAAGGTGAAATACGAACCCGTCGTCGCAGGCGAATACATCATGAGCCGTATCAACGGCGTCTACGGCTACGACCTCAGCAAAAAGAAGCAGGCCGCTACGTCCTGACCCCACGGCACGGAAGACGGTTCCCGTTCAGGGACCGTCTTCCGGCTTTCCGGATGCCGATAGTGAATCCCAATCCAGCCGATCGAAGCAACCAGGCGCCCTTCGTGTTTGCGGGCATTGCCGACGACCTGACGGGCGCCGTCGAGCTTGCAGGCGTCGTCGAGACGGGCGGTGTTCCCGCCCGCGTCGTCACGCGCATCGAGGCGATTGCCCATGTCGACACGCCTGCGATCGTCGTGGCGTTGCGTTCGCGCGTTGCCCCCGCCGCTCAAGCGGTCGCGGAGTTCCGCCGCGTCGTGCAAGCGCTGGCCGCACGCGGGCGGCCTCGCCAGATCTTCTTCAAATACTGCGCGACATTCGATTCGACGCCGCAAGGAAATATCGGCCCTTGCACCGATGTGTTGTTCGACACGACGCAAGCGACGCACACGCTGTTCTGCCCCGCCTTTCCCGCCGCCGCGCGCACCGTCTATCAGGGCCATCTTTTCGTCGCGGATCAGCTTGTCTCCAATTCGCCCAAGAAAGACGATCCGCTAACGCCGATGCGCGAGCCCGATCTGGTCAAGGTGCTCGCCCCCCAGACGGCGCGCGCGGTCGGCCGCATTCCCTACGCGATCGTCGCCGCCGGCCCACAGGCGATCCGCGTGCGCGCCGCCGCGCTAGCCAAGGACGGCGTGCCCTACGCCATCGTCGATACGACGAGCGACGCCGATTTGGCGCGAATCGCCGAAGCGACCTGGGATCTGCCGCTGATGACCGGCGGCTCGACGATCGTCGAGCATTATCCAGCACACTGGCGCGCCAACGGCCTGATCGCACCCCACGGCAAGCGAGCTGCGATCCGTGGCGATGGTTTCGGCCTTGTATTGGCGGGCAGCTGCGCCGACCGCACGCGCGAACAGATCGCACGCTTCGGAGCCAGCCATCCCGTGCTCGAAGTCGATCTGCTCGAAGACATCGACGATCGCGCCGCCGCCGATGCCGCCGCCGCCTGGGCGATCCGCCATCTGCCGCACGGCCCCGTCTGCGTCGCGACGGGCGCCGATCCCGCCGGTGTCGTGAAGGCACAAGCGAAGTTCGGTGTCGCGGGGGCCGCGCGCCGCGCGGAAACGATTCTGGCGATCGTCGCGCGCAAAGCCGTCGACGCCGGCGTCGGCCGATTGCTGGTCGCCGGTGGTGAAACCTCCGGCGCCATCGTCGAGACGCTGGGCATCGATATCCTCAGCGTGGCGCCCTATGTCGCGCCGGGGATCGGTACCTGCGTCGCGCAAACGCCACGTCCCCTCACCCTCTGCCTCAAATCGGGAAAGCTCGGCGACGTCGACATGTTCGAACGCGTTCTGACCCAAATGGAACTGCCCCATGGCCGCGCCGATGAATAATTCTTCGCTCGCCGAACGTGTCGCCGTCGCCTATCGCGAACTCGGCCGCCACGGCCTGGTGACCGGTGCGGCCGGCAACGTCAGCGTCCGCACGGCCGGCGGCATGTCGATCACGACCAGCGGTTCGACCGCCGAGACCGCGACGGCCGACGGCGTGGTGACGCTCGACCGCGAGGGACGCACCGACGAGAACAAGAAGCCGTCGAGCGAATGGTTCATGCACGCGGCGATCTATCGCGAATTTCCCGGCGCGGCCGCGGTGGTCCACACCCATTCGAACGCCTGCTCGGCGCTGGCCTGCCTGCGCGAGGACATGCCCGCCTTCCACTACAACGTCGTCGGTTTTGGCGGCGATACGGTGCGTTGCGCGCGCTACGCCACGTTCGGCACGCCCGATCTCGCGGTCGCCGTCGTCGAAGCGCTGCGCGAGCGCAACGCCTGCCTGCTGGCCAATCACGGCATGATCTGCTTCGGCGCCGATCTGACCCAGGCCCTGGGCCGCGCGATCCGCCTCGAAGCGCTGGCGTATCAGTATCTGCTGGCCCGCGCAGCGGGCCGGCCGCACATCCTTTCCGACGCGGAGATCGCGTCGGTTCGCGAACGCTACAAGACATACGGCGATTTATCACCGAGCGCGAAGCGTTGAGCCCCCCGGCGCACGCGGCGGAAACGCAGACGACAGGAGAACGGGACGATGGGTCAGAACAACTCGAAGGCTTTGCGGATCGGCATTATCGGCGGCGGGATCGGGGGCGTGGCGTTCGCCCGGGCGTTGCGGTTGCGCGGCATCGACGCGCATCTGTTCGAGCGCGCGCCGGCCTTCGGCGAAGTGGGGGCCGGCGTCCAGATGACGCCCAACGCCGTCAAGGTCCTCAACGCCCTCGGTCTCAGCGAAGCGCTCGATCGCATTGGCTTCCTGCCCGAAGCGATGGTGGGACGCACCTGGGACACCGCCGAGGAGATTTTCCGCACGCCGCTCAAGGATAGCTGCCCGCGCCTGTTCGGCGCGGATTTCCACCACGTCCACCGCGCCGATCTGCACGCGATCCTCGCCGACGGCATTCCGGCCGCGTCGGTGACCTTCGACGCCGCGTGCACGGGCGTGGAGACGCGCGGATCGACGGCGGTCGCGCATTTCGCCGACGGCGGCACCTACGAAGCCGATCTGATCGTGGGCGCCGACGGCATTCATTCCGCCGTGCGCGATTCGCTGTGGGGCAAGACCGACGCGCAATTCACCGGTCATATGTGCTGGCGCGCCCTCGTGCCGGTCGAGAAATTCCCGCTGTCCTTCGTGACACCCGACGCGTCGTTCTGGATGGGCCCCAAGGCCCATGTCGTCACCTATTACGTGAAAGGCGGCGCGGCCGTGAACATCGTCGCGGTCAGCGAGACCAAAGAATGGGTCACCGAATCCTGGACCGAGCGAAGCACGCTCGACGAGTTGCTCGGCGCCTATAAGGGCTGGCACCGCGATCTGATCGAACTTTTCGAGCGTACCGACCCCGCCTACACGTTCAAATGGGGGCTGTTCGATCGCGACCCGATGGCGCAATGGGCACAAGGCCATGCGACGCTGTTGGGCGACGCCGCGCATCCGATGCTGCCTTTCCTGTCGCAAGGCGCGGCGATGGCGATCGAGGACGCCTATGTGCTGGCCGAAGCGCTCGCCAAGCACAAAAGCGACGTCGAACCGGCGTTGCTTGCTTACGAGACCGAACGCCGGCCGCGCACCAGCCGCGTTCAGCTCGAAGCGCGCGAGCGCGGGCGGACCTATCACCTCTCGACGCCCGAGGAACAGCGCAAGCGCGATGAGGAGATGAAGCGCCGTCAGAGCGAAGATCCCGGCGCCGTCGGCATCAAAGCGGAGTGGGTCTATTCCTACAACGCCACCACCGCCCTGGCGGCTTGAGGGAGGGTCGGCGTCATGCGGCATTTCCGGAACGGCCAGATCGTCCCCAGTTCCAACGTCACGATGGAAACCGAGATTCCCGCCTTGCTGCGTGCGCGCGAGACGATCGGGCGGGAGCGTTTCACCTTCCATTCCTCGCGGATGCGCATGAAGCACGTAACGAAGGAGGAACTGACGAAGATGGACGCGGACAGCGACCGCTGCGCCTTGGAATTGTCCGACGCGCGGGTCGACGTGATGGGCTATGCCTGCCTCGTCGCCATCATGTCGATGGGACTGGGCTATCACACGGCGTCCGAGCAACGCTTGAAAAAGGTGACGGCGGAGAACGGCGCACCCGTCCCGGTCGTCACCTCGGCCGGCGCATTGATCGACGGCTTGCGGGCCATCGGCGCCAAACGCGTGGCCCTGGTCGCGCCCTATATGAAGCCGTTGACCGAAACGGTCGTGAACTACGTCCGCAACGAAGGGATCGACGTCGCGGATTGGCGCGCGCTGGAAATCCCCAACAATCTCGACGTCGCCGCGCATGATCCGATGCGGCTGCCGAAGATCGTCGGCGAAATGCGCACGAACGACGTCGATGCGGTCGTGTTATCGGCCTGCGTCCAGATGCCGTCGCTGCCCGCGGTCGCGATGGTCGAAGCGCGCACCGGCAAACCCGTCATTACCGCCGCGATCGCCACGGCATGGCAGATGCTGCGCTCAATCGGCGTCGAAACGCGGGCCCCTGGCGGCGGCACACTGCTGTCCGGCGCCTATTGAAGGGAA
>JAIUNH010000185.1 GCA_020161965.1 Pseudomonadota bacterium | reverse complement strand
GCAAACTTACGCATCGTCACGCACGCGCAAGCCACCGCGATCGAATTCGACGGGCGGCGCGCGACGGGACTTTCGTTCCGCCACGGCGACAAACCGGCGCGCGCGTCGGCGCGCGAGATCGTGCTGGCGGCGGGCGCCATTGGATCGCCGCATCTGTTGCAAGTGTCCGGCATCGGCGCACCCGAACATCTGCGCGGGATCGGTGTCGATGTCCGTCACGCGCTGACGGGCGTGGGCGGCAATCTGCAGGATCATCTGCAAATCCGCTGCGCCTATAAAGTTCACGGCGTGAAAACGCTGAACGAGCGCGCCAATTCGCTGTTCGGCAAGATCGGTATGGGGCTGGAATACGCGTTGTTCAAACGCGGACCGCTGACGATGGCGCCCTCGCAACTCGGCGCCTTCGCGAAATCCGATCCCGCGCGCGCCACCGCCGATCTCGAATATCACGTGCAGCCTTTGACGCTCGACAAATTCGGCGAGCCGCTGCACCCCTTCCCGGCCTTCACCGCATCGGTCTGCCATCTGCGCCCGGCGAGCCGCGGCAGCGTGATGGCGAAATCCGCCGATCCTTTCGCGGCGCCTGCGATTAAGCCGAACTATCTATCGGCGGAAGAAGACAAGTTGGTCGCGGCCGAGGCGATCCGCCTCACGCGCCGCATCGTATCGCAGCCCGCCTTGCAGCGCTTCAAGCCGGAGGAATTTCGCCCAGGGCCGGAGATCGTGGATACGGCCGCACTCGCCGAAGCGGCGGGGCGCATTGGCACGACGATCTTCCATCCCGTGGGCACGTGCAGAATGGGCGGCGACAACGATCCGGGCGCCGTGGTCGATGCGCGATTGCGCGTGCGCGGGATCGATGGTTTGCGCGTCGCCGACGCGTCGATCATGCCGACCATCACGTCGGGCAACACGAACGCGCCCGCGTTGATGATCGGCGAAAAAGCCGCCGCGATGATGCTGGAAGATGCAGAAAGATAGGTTTGTGAACTATCGGCGGCGGTATTCTTGTTATAGTATTATTTAGTTTTAGATCATCAAATTGATAAACACATGCCCAAAATCCCGCGCGAAGTCTTGGATGCGGTAATCTATCTTTATCCCAGTAGAGACGCTGCGGAGAAGGTAGAGGGGTTCGGAGGCACTGGTTTCGTCGTAGCTATACCAGGTGAATTATTTCCAAATCATACAATTTATTACTATGCGGTCACGAATTGGCATGTCGCTGTCCGTGAAGGACATTCGACAATGCGAATCAACACCATTGATGGCGGAGTGGATATTTTTGAGTACGGTCCCGAAGAATGGCACTTCGATCCTCGGTATGACATCGCAGTCTTGCCGTTTTCAATGATGCCGGGAAAACACAAAGTAAGTCTTATAAATTCGAATATTTTCGTTAAGTCAGAAATATTCTCAAAAGATATTTTGGGAATTGGTGAAGACGTTTTTATGCTTGGACGTTTCATAGATCACGACGGCGGGCCGACAAATGCCCCTGCTGCACGATTTGGCAATCTCAGCCTACTTCCCTCACCAATCTTGCAAACCAACGATCGCGTTGCCGATAGTTTCTGTGTCGATCTTCATTCGCGAAGTGGTTACTCAGGATCACCAGTTTTCATTTATCGAGATCGAGGGTTTAGTCTTGATTTGAGCAATGTTACGTCAACACCAGACAGAACATTGGATCCTCCCTCGCTGGGACGCAGCTATTTGGGACTCTTAGGTATTCACTGGGGCCAATTTTCAGAGGCGTGGGAAATTGTAAAAGGGCGGGCCGTCCCGAAGAAGGAAGCGGTCTCACTCGATGTCGAAGGTCAGTATGTCAAAGGCCTTAGTGGAATGACCTGTGTGTTGCCCGCATGGTGCATTCTTGAAGTCTTGAAAATGGAAAAACTGAGAGCTCTCCGAGAACATCATTCTCGACAAGAGTACGCACCATTTTTTGCCAATGGAAATCCAGAGATGGGCATTTAGGCGTCACTGCCCGGACGCGATACGTTCGACCAGTTCCTTGACCGTCGGCACATAACCGTTCGAGTAGAACGGGTCGCTGGCGAAGCGATAGGCGTTGTGGCCCGCGAACATCAGCTGGCTTTCGACGTCGGCGCCGTGGCTGATGTCCTGCAACGTCTTCTGAATGCAGAAGCTGCGCGGATCGGCCTTGTGGCCGGTGGTGCCTTGCTCGTTCTGCGCCCAGTTCGAGAACGCGCAAGCCGACAAGCAGCCCATGCAATCGACCTGGTCCTTCAGGATTTCGGCGGCCTTCGGCGGGGTCACGAAAATCAGCGTCGAATCGGGCGTGCGCAACGCTTCGGTATAGCCTTGGCGCACCCAATCTTCGGCATGCAGCTTGTCGCGCGCGGCGAGATAGACCGTGCGGCCGCGCGCACCGATCGCGAAGGGAATATCGTGCTCGCCCACCGCATGGGTTTGATAGGCGATCTGGCGCGCCGAGCGCGCTTCGAGTTCCAGCAGGAACGGATTCTTGACCGCCGAGGAATAGAAACCGGTCGGCGAGAAGCGATGCAGCAGCACGTCGCCGGGCTTCAGCGTGAGCAAACGCTGCTTCCACGCGTCGGAGATCGGGCTTTCCTGGGTTAGCAACGGCCGCGTGCCGAATTGGAAGGCGCAAGGGCCGACATCGGGATTGCCGATGAAATCCTTCCATTCGTCGAGGCGCCACACCCCGCCCGCCATGACGATCGGCACGTTGTTGAGGCCGAATTCGTTCATCTGGCGGCGCAGCTCGACCACGCGCGGCAGCGGCGGTTCGGGCTTCTTGGGGTCCTCGGCGTTCGACAGACCGTTATGCCCGCCGGCCAGCCACGGATCTTCGTAGACCACGCCGCCGAGCAACGTGCTGAATTTGTGATAGGCGCGCTTCCACAACGCGCGGAAGGCGCGCGCGGAGGAGATGATCGGATAGTAGTAGACGTTGTGCTTGGCGCAGATCTCGGCGATGCGATAGGGCATGCCCGCCCCGCAGGTCACGCCGTCGATCAGGCCCTTGGCCTGTTCGAGCACGGCTTCGAGGATCGGCTCGGCCGCCCCCATTTCCCACAGGATGTTGATATGGATGCGCGCGTTCGGCCCGCCGATTTCGCGCGCCACGCGCGCTTGATGGACCGCACCCTTGATCGCGTAGGCGATCAATTCGTCGTGACGCTCGCGCCGCGTTTTGCCGTGATAGATCTGGCGGACGATATTGCCGTTCTCGTCCGTGTGGTCCGCGTTGACGCCCGAAAACGTACCCACGCCGCCGGCCTTCGCCCAAGACCCCGAGCTCTCGCCATTCGATACGGCGACACCTTTGCCGCCTTCGATCAGCGGCAGAACTTCACGACCCGAAATCATCAACGGCTGTAGCGAAAACACCGGCGAATCCCTGTGGTTGGCGGAGTTTAGGGGCTGATATATAGCCCGCCCCCGCCGGGGTCACCACGGATTATTGCGGCCCAATTTGGCCATGTTTTACCGCGCTGCAGCGGCGATTTCCGGCCAATCGGCCAAGGCGATTTCCGCATGCACGACATCGGGCGCGTGCGGGTCCGCCTTCACCGAGAAGCCCAGATTTTTGCAAACTTCCAGCATCGGCCGGTTCTCGCGCAGGACTTCGCCATAGACCACGCCGATGCCGCGCGCCTTGGCGTAGTCGAGAATCTTTCGCATCAAGAACAGGCCGATCCCCATGCCTTTCAGATCGCTGCGCAAAGCGATGGCGTATTCCGCGCGGCCGCGATCGGGGTCGGCGGTCAGGCGCACCGTGCCCCAGATTCCGTCGGGGCCTTCGCAGACCAACCCCATCTCGCGGTCGTAATCGATCTGGGTCAGACGCGCGAGTTGTTCGCGCGTGAGCTTTTCGATCGTCGCGAAGAAGCGCATGCGCCGATCCTCCGGCGTCATCCGCGCGATCATCGCTTCGATGCCGGGCGCGTCTTCCGGGCGGATCGGGCGCAGATGCGCGGTCTTGCCGGTGGGCAATACGATGTCGCGCGCAAGGTCGGCGGGATAGGGCTCGATCGCGAGTCTTGCGCCCTGGCGGGCCGCTGTCGGTTTGGCGATGCGGATACGCGCATCCAACACGATGGCGCCGTCCTCGTCGGCCAGCAACGGATTGATGTCAAACTCGATCACGGCGTCGAGTTCGCAGATCAAACGCGACAAGCGCACCAGCGCGCGCTCAATCGCCGGAAGATCGGCTTGTTTGCGGTCGCGATAGCCTTTGAGCAAGCGCGACACGCGCGTCGCGGCGATCATATCGCGCGCGAGTTTGACGTTCAGTGGCGGCAACGCCATTGCGGTATCGCGCAAGACTTCGACCGCCACGCCGCCTTGGCCAAACAGCAGCACCGGCCCGAATTGCCGATCGACCGACGCGCCCAAGATCAATTCATGCGCATGTGGACGGCGGATCATCTCCTGCACCAGAAACCCGGTGATCGTCGCCTCGGGCTTCGCCTTGCGCACGCGTTCGACCATCGCGGCGGCGGCGACGCGCACCGCGTCCGGCCCGTCGAGATTGAGGGCCACACCGCCGAAATCGGATTTATGCAGGATCTGCGGCGAGACGATTTTCAGCGCCACGCGCCCGCCGATCTTGGCGGCGGCTTGTGCTGCCGCTTCGATATCGGCGACGGTTTCGGCCTTGGGCATGCCGAAACCGTAACCGCCCAGCACGGCGCGCACTTCCGGATCGGTCAGCCATTCGCGGTCCGATTCGAGGGCGGCCGCGACCGTGCGCTTCGCCGCGTCCGGATCGGGACAAAGATTGTCCGGCGCGGCTTCGGGCACTTCCATCAGGCTTTCCTGCGCGCGGCGATAGCGCACGAGATGCATGAAGCCGCGCACCGCCTTGTCCGGCGTCTCGTAGGACGGGATACGCGCATCGGCGAATTTGCCGCGCGCATCGACCGCACTTTGCGTATCGCCCAGCCACGCCGACAATACGGGTACACGCGCGCCCTTCGCGGCTTTGATCGTCGCGTCGGCGGCGTCGGTCGACGACGCGATCGCCGTCGGGCAATTCAGCACCAGCAACGCATCGAGATTGCGATCCTGCAGCAACGCTTCGACCGAGGCGGCGTAACGCTCCGGCGGCGCGTCGCCGATGATGTCCACCGGATTGCCGTGCGACCAGGTTTTCGGCAACACGGCATTGAGCTTCGCGATCGTATCGGGGGCGAGATCGGCGAGATGCCCGTCCTGATCCATCAACGTATCGGTCGCGAGCACGCCCAATCCGCCGCCATTGGTGAGGATGCCGAGCCGATCGCCCGCATGTTTGGGCGGATTCGCGAGCGTGGCGACCGCATCGAACAATTCGTCGACGTCGTAGACGCGCAGCATGCCGGCACGCCGGAACGCCGCGTCGTAAACGGCGTCCGAGCCCGCCAATGCGCCGGTATGCGATGCGGCGGCCTTCGCCGCTTCCATATGGCGGCCGGCCTTGATGACGATGACGGGTTTTAGCCGCGCGGCCGCACGCGCCGCCGACATGAATTTGCGCGCATGCGTGATCGCTTCGACATAAAGCAGAATCGCGCGCGTGCGCCCGTCCAGCGCCAGCCAATCCAGCATGTCGCCGAAATCGACATCGGCCATCGCGCCGAGCGAAACCATATGCGAGAAGCCGATTTTGCGCGGGTGCGCCCAGTCGAGCACGGCGGTCGCCATCGCGCCCGATTGGGTGACGAAAGCGAGATCGCCTTTGGGCGGCGCCAAATGCGCGAAGGTGGCGTTAAGCCCCGCGCCGGGGACGAGCACGCCCAAGCAATTG
This sequence comes from Pseudomonadota bacterium, assembly GCA_020161965.1. Lineage (GTDB taxonomy): Bacteria > Pseudomonadota > Alphaproteobacteria > CACIAM-22H2 > CACIAM-22H2 > Tagaea. The sequence continues at coordinate 1,646 of JAIUNH010000185.1, read as the reverse complement.
GGCCCGACGATACGCATCAGGTTCGGTTTGGCGGCGTCGAGCATCGCCTGTTCCAGCGCCTTGCCCTCGCCGCCCGGCAATTCGCCGAAACCGGCGGTCAGCACCACGGCCGCCTTGCAGCCGCGTGCCGCCAATTCACCGATCACACCCGGCACGATCTTGGGCGGCGTACAGACGACCGCGAAATCGGGTGCTGTCGGCAGCGACGCCACGTCGGGATAGGTGTAGACGCCCTCGATCGATTTGTATTTCGGGTTCACCGGCAGGATCGGACCCTGAAAACCGCCGGCGAACAGATTGCGCGCGAGAACATTGCCGACCGAGCCGGGCTTGGGCGAGGCACCGATCAGCGTCACGGCCTTCGGTGCGAACATGTGGTCGAGATTGCGGATCGACATGCGGTTTCCTCGCGATATGCTGCGTCGCAACATAATCCATTCGCATCGATGCCGGGAGTATGACAGAGGCGCGCGCGAAAATGCCGCAGCTTGTGCTAATCACCCAACAATGCCGGGTTATTCCTCGATTCTGATCTATGTCGGCCTCGATCTGGTCGGCGACGGGCTGCTGAAGCTGCCCTTCGCGCGGCGCTTGCGCGCGAACTGGCCGGAGGCGCGGATCGTGTGGTGTGCGGGCAAAGGCCCCAGCGTCTACGCGACCACGCTGAAACCGCTGGTCGATGGCTTGATCGACGAAACGATCGAGAATGCCGGCTTCGGTTCGTCCTGGGGCGATTTGCTGACAAGGCCCTTGGGCGGGCGCGATTTCGATCTGGTGATCGATACGCAGCGGCGTTTTTCGACCAGCCTTGCCGTGCGCCGCGTGCGCCATCGGCGCTTCGTGTCGGGCGCCGCCGGCTGGTTTCTATCCGACGGCAAACCGCGCGATACGACCAAGCCGCGTTCGATGGATGCGCAGCTATCGCAATTGATCGAAGCGGCCGGCGGCGATCCGAATATCGCGACGGCGCCGTTGCGCCTGCCCGCCCAAGCGGTTGGCGATGCGCGAACGCTGCTGCCCGACGGACAAACTTACGTCGTGCTCGCGCCCGGTGCAGGCAATCGCGAGAAATGCTGGCCGTTGGAACGCTTCGTCGAACTTGGGCATCGGCTTTCCGCACGCGGCATCGTACCGGTATTTCAGCTCGGGCCCAACGAGACCGACTGGGTCGCCGCCTGCCGCGCGGTGCCGAACGCGATCCTACCGATTCAAGACGCGATCGCGCGCAGGATGGAAACCGCGCCCGCCTTGACCATCGCGCTGGCACAGCGCTGCAAGGCGGCCGTCGCGAACGATGCGGGCGGCGGGCATATGCTGGCGGCGGGCGATGTGGGCCTGGTGTCGCTGTTCGGCCCGACCGATCCCGCGAAATTCGCTCCGGCCGCGCAACGCCTGACCGTGATCCGCGCGCAAACTTTCGGCGCTGAGACGATGGATGCGATTCCGTTGGATGCGGTCGAGAAAGCGTTAGCCACTTATCTGTGATCGCTTCCCGGCATCGGGAAACCGGCGCATCAACACCAGCACCAGCACGATGCCGGGTATGGCGGCCAGCGTCGTGGCGGCGAAAAACCACACCCAATCGAGTTGCGCCGCGAGCCAACCGCCCCAGGCCGACAGCGTCGTTCGCCCGACCGAAGCGAGGG
>JAIUNH010000184.1 GCA_020161965.1 Pseudomonadota bacterium | reverse complement strand
CTCGTTATTCGGCAAACCAGCGCAAAACCGCCGGATCGATATGCAGCGCAATCTCCGCGCCGATCGCGGCCCGATTTGGCGCCACGAACGACAGATCGAATCCCGCATCGGCCGGGCCGACATGGAACGTTATGAGATGCCCGTCGCCGCGAAACACCGATGCGCGTACTTGGCCCGTCAGATTCAATGGCCCCTCGCCCGGCCGCACGTCGCGCGAAGGGATCAACACGCGACGCGGGTTCCCGATCGGCGGTTCGGGCAAGCGGATATCGGTGCCCGGCAAACGCCATCCGCCCTCGCCCTTCGTGACCGCGACGACGGCGCCCAAACGCAGGAACTCGGCGACCGCAGCGCTGCCGGGTTGATCGGCGAGATTTTCGGGCGGCGCGAGTTGTTCGATCTTCCCGCCGCGCATCACCGCGACCTCGTGGGCGAGCGAGAATGCCTCGCTCTGATCGTGGGTCACGTAGAGCGCGGTCAAGCCCAATTGCGCGACGAGCGACGCGAGTTCGCCGACCATCGTCTCCCGCAACTCGCGATCGAGGTTGGAAAGCGGCTCGTCGAACAGCACGAGATCGGGTTCGGCGACGGTGGCGCGCGCGATCGCTACGCGCTGCTGCTGGCCGCCCGACATGTCGGATACGCGCCGCTCGGCGTAGGTGGATAGGCCCACGCGCGCCAGTGCCGCTTTAACGCGGCCATCGCGTTCGGCCCGTCCGAGCCCGCGCATCTCCAGCGGAAACGCGACATTGCCCGCGACCGTCAGATGCGGCCACAGCGCGTAATCCTGGAACACCATGCCGAGATTGCGCCGCTCGGGCGGCACGAACGCGCCGGTCGCGGCGTCGGCGACGGGCGTACCGGCGAACCAGATGCGGCCTTGCGTCGGCGCCAATAGACCGGCGATCAAGCGCAGCAACGTCGTCTTGCCGCAGCCTGAAGGACCGAGCAGCGCCAGCGTCTTTCCGCGCTTGAGACCAATATCGATCTCGCCCAACGCCGCACCGCTGCCTGGATAGGCAAAGCGCAAGCCCTGGATCGTCACCGCGTCGGTCGAGATGTCGTTGGCTTTGTGAATCACTTTTCGTCCGTCGATTGCAACGGACGCTAAGGCGGTTGCGTGACGCTTACGCGTCGCCTTTGTTACGATCCCGCGACAGCGCGGCCGACGCCATCGCGACAGGCATCAATCGAAGAAGCCAGTCGCGATCGGCAGCCACAGCACGATCTGCGGAAAGGCGATCGCCAGCGTCAAACCCAGAACCTGGAGCAACACGAACGGGATGATGCCGCGATAGATATGCCCCATCGTGATCGAGCTCGGCACCGATCCCTTCATATAGAACAGCGTCACGCCGAAAGGCGGCGTCAGGAACGACGTCTGCAGATTGACCGCGATCAGCGTCGCGATCCAGGCGAGGAAGTATTTCGAATCGCCCAGATGGGCGCTGAAATCCAGCGCCGCCAGGATCGGCGCGAAAATGGGCAGCACGATCAGACAAATCTCGATCCAGTCGAAGAAGAAGCCGAGCAGGAAAACCAGGACCATCAGGAAGGTCATCACCTCCCAGCCGGTCACGATCCCCGCCGCCTTCAAGATTTCGACCATCACGTCGTCGCCGCCCAGCACGCGCAGCACATAGGAAAACAGCGTCGCGCCGAAGAAGATGAAAAACACCATCCCGTTCGTCACCGCCGAGCTTTCCAGCACGTCCTGCAATATCTTGAAATTGAGACGGCGATTGGCGAACGCGAGCAGCATCGCGCCGAAGCATCCCACGCCCGACGCTTCGGTCGGCGTCGCCCAGCCGAAGAAGATCGAGCCCAAAACCAGGAAGATCAGGAAAGACGGTGGCAGGAAACTTTTGAGAATCATACTGCCCAACGCCGACCAATCGGCGGGCGCCATGTCTTCGGGCAAAGGCGGCGCCAATTGCGGGAAAATCCAACACAGGACGAGGATATAGATCGCGTAGACGAGGCTGAGCAGCAACCCCGGTCCGATCGCCGCGGTGAACAGCGTGCCGACCGGGATCTGCAACAGATCGCCCATGACGACCAGCATGATCGACGGCGGAATGAGGATACCCAGCGTTCCGGCCGACGCGATCGTGCCGACGGCGAGTTCCTTGTTGTAGTTGCGCTCCATCATCGCGGGCAACGCGATCAAGGTCAGCATCACGACGGTCGCGCCGACGATCCCCGTCGACGCGGCCATGATCGTGCCCATCAACGTCACCGACATCGCCAAACCGCCCGGCACGCGGCGCAGAAGCACCTGCAAGCAGCGCAACAGATCGTCGGCCACGCCGGATTTCTCCAGCAGCGTGCCCATGAAGACGAACATCGGAATGGCGACCAAAACCTGATTCTGCGCGACGCTGCCCCAGATGCGCGGCAGCAGATTCAGAAACTGCAGTAAGTTGAAAACTTCGAAATAGTACCCAACGAAACCGAAAGCCAGCCCGATGCCGCCGAGCACAAAGGCGACGGGAAAGCCGCAAAACAACGCAACGGCGAAAACGGCCAGCATGATCACCGACAGGTGATCGCCGATCCAATAGAAGGTGTTCTGCGACATCGCGCGGTCCCTTTCCGATCAGCGCGGCGGTTCGGTTGCGGCGGCGGGCGCCAGCAACTCGGCAAGCCGCCGGCACAGCACGGAAAGGACGGCCAGCAGCAGCAGGACGATGCCCGCGAACAGAACGAATTTAATGATGTAGCGCGCCGGCAATCCGGTCGGCGCGTCGGAACTTTCGTTCTGCATCCAAGAGCGTTCGAAGAAATCCCAGCCGCCGTAAAGCAACAGCAGCGTGTAGGGCAAAGCGAACAACAGGCAGCCCAGAATCTCGACGATCACCCGGCCACGCGGCGACAGGCGCAAACTCAGAATATCGATGCGCACATGACCGTTGCGAATATAGGTAAGACCGAGCCAGAAGGCGAAGATCGCCGTGTGGAAATGCCATTCGAGTTCCTGCAACCGGGTCGATCCCAGACCCGGCAATTGGAATCCGAATTTGCGCGTCACCACGTCGAAGCAGATCACGACCGTATTGACGACCAGTAGCCAAGCCGACGCTTTTCCGGCCACGCCGATCAGACGGTCGAGGCCGTCGCTGACGGCCAACAAAATCCGCATAATTCCCTCCGCACGCCTACCCGCCGGAAACCGGCCGGCGGATGCCCCTCGCACCCGCCGGCCTTTTCACGACGAAGCCCCCGTCAGCGCAGATAAGCGCGCTCGCGCCAGATCGAGTAGCCGGCGCGGAATTCCGTCAGGGAATCCCAGGCCTTCTTGAACTCGGGGCTACGCGCGCTTTGCTCGACCGCGACCTCGTCCCACGCCTTGCGGAAGGCATCAAGCAGCTTGGGATCGAAGTTCTTCAGCTGGACGCCCTTGGATTGGATTTCCTTGAGCGCACCCATTTGCGCGGATTCCGACGACGCCATGCCGTTGAGCAGCGCGGAATCGCATGCCGCCGTCGCCTGCGCCTTCTGAGCGTCCGGCAACGCATCCCACTTCGTCTTGTTCCAGATCATGTCGCCGAAGCTGGCCTGCTGATGCCAGCCGGGGAAATAGTAGAATTTCGCGACCTGATAGAAGCCGAGGCTGAGATCCATCGACGGCGTCGAGAATTCGGTCGCGTCGATCGTGCCGAGTTGCAGCGCCTGGAAGATTTCGCCCGCCTGCAAAAGCTGCGTCGAGACGCCGAGCTTCTGCATCACATTCGACCCAAGGCCGAGGAAGCGCATCTTGATGCCCTTCAGATCCTCGACCGTGTTGATCTCCTTGCGGAACCAACCGCCCGCTTCGGGCGACGTGAAATTGCACAGCATCGAGTGGATGTTGTACTTCGCGTACAGCGCCTGCATCATCTTCTCGCCGCCGCCGTATTTCATCCACGCGAGATATTCGCCCGCGTCGGGACCGAACGGCACGGACGAGAAGATCGAGAACGCGACGTCCTTGCCGGTCCAGAACGCCGGGCTCGCCCAGGCGGAATCGAGTGCCCCCGACGACACCGCGTCGAAGATCTGGCCGCCCGGCACCAGCGCGCCGGGTTCGAAGAAGCGCACGTCCAACGCGCCGCCCGAAACCTTCGTGATCGTCTGCGCCGTATAGACGGCGTTGTCGCCCGTCCCTTTCAGGGTCGACGGATAAGCGGATTGCATTTGTATGCGAACGTTGCGCGCGCGTTCCTGCGCGGACACGTCGGATGCCGGCAGTGTCGTTACGACCCCCGCAGCTAAAATCCCGGCGAGACCGATGGCGGTGAAACCTTTCATCTCCGACCTCCTGTATTGGTTGACGGCGGGTTTTCCCGCCCGATTTGCGTTCGATGCTTCCGTGCCCAGTACCGTCCGCCCCGGAAAAACCCCGGAAAACCGGCCGTTTCTGCGTCACACCAAGACATCTATACTGGTATATAACACTAGAATTTCCGGCATACAACCACCTCCTGCATTTCGCAGGCGATGCCCGTTCGGATTGACGCGCATTCGCGCGGGGAAACCCCGCCTATCCTTCGCGTTATGCCCCGTCGGAAGGCGTCTTTGGCGCCGCCTGCCCGGCAGCGAACACGCGCCCGCGCACCACGACCGCGTGGACGTAGCGCAGCTTCTCCACGACCGCAGGCGCGATCACGAAGGGATAAAGATCGGGAACGCCCATCGTGCGATTGAGGCTGTTGATCGCGTAGGTCAACGGCAGCCAAACCTCGATCAGCGCATCGACATCGCGTGCACGATAGGGATCGAACGCGACCTTGGTCTCAACGCCGGCCTCGTCGCCCACTTCGGGATTGACGCTGACACCGAAAGCGCCGGCCATCTCCAGCGCATCGACGATGTGCAGATAATGGGTCCAGGTCTCGGCCCAATCCTCCCATGGATGCATGGTGGCATAGGCACTGACGTAGTTTTCGCGCCAATCCTCGGGCGCGCCCTCGCCGTAATGGCGCAGCAACGCCGCGCTGTAGTCGGCGCGTTCGTCGCCGAACAAGGCGCGAAAGCTGTCGAGCTCGCCGCGATCGCGAACCAGCTTGTCCCAATAATAATGGCCAATCTCGTGCCGGAAATGACCGAGCAGCGTGCGATAGAGTTCGCCCATCGATGCGCGCGCCGCTTCGCGCTGCGCGTCGTCGGCCTCCTTCAGCGCGATGGTGATAACGCCGTTATCGTGCCCGGTCAGCACATGCGGGCCCTCGGGCGGATCGGCAAGAAAATCGAACACCAGCGGTCCGGGTTCGCCGCTGGCCAAAGTCGGATGCGGCAAGCCCAAGCGGATCAACGAATAGATCAAGCGCCGTTTGGCGCCCTCGATCTTCAACCAGTTTTGGCGATTCTCCGGTAACGAGATATCGGGAATGATCCGGTTATGCCGGCAGGCCGCGCAAAAATCCTGGCCTTCCGCCACATCGACCATCCAGTTGCAGCCCTTCTCCTCCCAATTGCGGCAAAAGCGATAGCGCGAATCAGGTCGCGCCAGCGCGATCCATTCGGCACCATCCGCTTCGACGGCGCTGAGCATGCCGGCATCCGGCAGATAGCCGAGCGTATGTCCGCAACGCTCGCACAACGTGTTTTCGAAATAGAGCCGCTGCGCGCAAGATTGGCACTGGAAAATCTGCATCGAATTCCATCTTGTCCAAGCTTTGCCGCATGATGCGCCCGGCGCGCGCGGACGCCAACCGGGAAACTCTACGTATCGTGCGGCCTTGAAAAATCCCGACGAAAACATAGGTTAGACGCTTCGCGCGACGCGATCGGAGATGACGATGGAAAAGCAAGTGCTCGGCGGGTTCGGCAATGATCGCGGCCATTGGGTCGGCGACGGCTTCCCCGTGCGCTCGCTCTTCTCCTACGACCGCTTCGGCGAACATATCAGCCCGTTCCTGCTGCTCGATTATGCGGGCCCGCATCGGTTCGAGCCAACCAACGCAAGGCGCGGCGTGGGCGAACACCCGCATCGCGGTTTCGAAACGGTAACCATCGTTTACGAAGGCGAAGTCGAGCATCGCGATTCCGCCGGCAATGGCGGGATCATCGGCCCAGGCGACGTGCAATGGATGACCGCCGCCGGCGGGATCGTGCACGAGGAGTATCACGCGCCCTCTTTTGCACGCAGCGGCGGTCCGTTCCGCATGATCCAGCTTTGGGTCAATCTGCCCGCGAAGGACAAGATGGCCCCGGCCGGCTATCAGGGCATCGTCGCCGCCGATATCCCGACCGTGAACCTCGCCGACGGCAAAGCGCCGGTGCGCATCGTCGCGGGCGAATTGAACGGCATTCGCGGCCCCGCCAAGACCTTCACGCCGGTCAATGTTTGGGACATGAAGATCGCCGCCGGCGCGGAAGTGTCGCTGCCTTTGCCCGACGGCCATACGACGATGTTGATCGGCTTGGGCGGCACGGTCGTGGTCGCCGGCGAACACGAATTGCGCGAAGCCAAAGGCATGTTGCTCAGCCGCGAAGGCGACACGGCGACGATCCGCGCCAAGGATGATGCGATGCTGTTGGTGCTGACCGGTACGCCGCTGGGCGAGCCGATCGTCGGCTACGGTCCGTTCGTGATGAACAGCGAAGCCGAGATCCGGCAAGCGATCGACGATTTCAACAGCGGCCGTTTCGTTCGACCCGCCGCGTGAGGAATCAAGCCATGGCCGAGCGCACGCCTGCCGACGTGATCGACAATCCCGAACGCCATCGCTTCGAATTGCCGCTCGATGGCGGCGACGTCGCCGCCGCCTATTACAAGCCCGACGGCGACGGCCATTTGATCTTGACGCATACGGTCGTGCCGCCGGCGCATGAAGGCAAGGGCTACGCGTCGATCCTCGCACGCGGCGTGTTCGACACGGCGCGCAAACGCGGCATCAAATACGTCGTCAAATGCCCGTATATGGCGGCGTGGTACGCCAAGAATCCCGATTACGCCGACGTCGTGTTCTCGCTTTAGGTTCGACGCCGTGAATGCCAAGGCATGCGCGTATTGAGACTTCGGCGCGCGGCACCTTAAGCTCCTGCATCGTCCGTCGCGCGCCGCCCCGGGTAAACAAAATGCAAAGATCGACCGCCGCCGCAATCCTTCTCGCTTTGCTCGTCGGCCAGACGGCGAACGCGCAAACTTCGCCCCTCGCAGGCCCGCAATCGCCGCGCGATCTCGGCGTCAAGGCGGGCACGAACAAGCAGATATTCGCGCATGCGCCGGCGTATCGGCGAATGAATCTCTGCAATATCCATTTCCATAAAAGCGCCGAACATAAAGGCGGCGATTTCACGACGCCCGCACCGAACGGCAAGGGCTTCGTCTATGACGGTGCCGCGACGCGCCAGCAAACGGGCGATTTCTGCAAAGGACTCAAGACCGGCGACACGATCGAGCTGCATTACGTGTTCAGCACGGCGGCGGTTTCGCCCGGCCCTGGCCTCGCCGCGTGCACCAGCCCG
>JAIUNH010000183.1 GCA_020161965.1 Pseudomonadota bacterium | reverse complement strand
ATATTGCGCGCCGACGAAACGCCCGTGCGCACCGCGCTTGGCCGCATTGACGCTGCCGGCGCGCCGCGCCACGGCCGAGATCGCCTCCAGATGTGGAATGATCGTGCGCTTATGCGGCATCGTGACGAGCAAGCCGTCGATCGACTTGTCCGCGTTCGCAGCCGCCATGAACGCGTCGAGATCGGCGGGATCGACATGGCGCGTTTCGATTTCGACCGCGACGCCCAGCCCTTGCAGATATTCCGTCAGCAAGGCGGGCGTGCGCACGGTCGTTACCGGCGCGCCGATCATCACATAACGCTTCATCGCTTCACTTGAATTTGTAGACGCCGAGCTTCTCGAAGATCGAGTAGATGCGGTTCGCGTATTTCGTGAATTCCGGATACTCGCCCAGATGCGCCGGGCGCGGCCGGGGCAGATCGATCTTGATCTCCTCGACGATCGTGCCGGGGCCCTTCGACATGACCAATACGCGATCGCTGAGCCCCACCGCCTCGTCGATCGAGTGCGTGATGAACAGCACGGTCTTGCGCGTATCGAGCCACAGCATTTCCAGATCATGGCGGATCTGGGTGCGGCTGATCGCGTCGAGCGCGCCGAAAGGCTCGTCCATCAGCAGCATCGAGGGATCGTGCACGAGGGCGCGCGCGATCGACACGCGTTGACGCATGCCGCCCGAGAGCTGCCAGGGATAGCGGTTCTCGGCCCCCTTCAAATTCAAACGCTCGAACAGCGATTCCGCGCGCGCTTGGATGACCGATTTGTCGAGGCCACGGATTTCCTGCTGCAGCATGACGTTCTTCATCGCCGTGCGGAAATCGAGCAGCAAATGGTCCTGGAAGACGATCCCGACTTCGGTGATCGGTTTGGTTAGCGGCTTGCCGTCGACCTCGATGCTGCCTTGCGTCACGGGTTCGAGGCCCGAGGCGAGCAACAGCGTCGTGCTTTTCCCGCAGCCCGACGGGCCGATCAGGCTGACGAATTCGCCCGGCTTGATGTCGAGATCGATCGGCCCCAACGCGTGATACGCGGAGCTGTCGCTCCCGTACACTTTGGTGATGCCGCGCGCGACGATGGAGGCGCCTGTCGTCATTCTCAATCGATCCTGTTGCTAATGATCAAGCGTGCCGCGGACGGTTCCACGGCATCAAAAACTTCTCGGCGACGAGCATCGCGCCGTTGAACACCAGCGCCACCAGCGCCGTCGCGATCAGGCCGCTGAACATCAACTCCATATCCATGAAGCTGGAGGCGCGCATGATCATGAAGCCGAGCCCGGCGCTGGAGCCGATGAATTCGGCGATGATGACGCCCTCGACCGCCTTGACGATGCCGATCTTCATGCCGGCGAAGATGTAGCCCATCGCGGCGGGCAAGCGCACATAGCGGAAGGTCTGGAAGGCCGATGCACCCATCGAGCGCGTGATGTAACGCAGCCTCGGATCGGTGGCGCGAAACCCCGACATGCTGTCGACCAAGATCGGGAAGAAGCACATCAAAAAGACGATGAAGACCGCGACCGCGGGGCTGACGCCGAACCATACGATCAGGATCGGCCCGATCACGGTCTTGGGCATGATGTTGAGGAAGACGATGACCGGGAACAGCCCGCGTTCGAGCGTACCGACCGAGATGATGGCGAGCGCCAACGGTACAGCGACCAGCACGGCCATGCCGAAGCCAAGTGCGATCGAGACCGACGTCGCCCAGGCTTGCGCTAATACGGTCGTCCGATCGGCGATAAGGCGCGCCAGAAAATCCGAAGGTTTGGGCAGGATATAGAGCGGCACGTCGTTGATCCGCACCAGCGCTTCCCATAGCCCGAGGCACAGCGCGACGGCGAGCGTGGGATAGGCGATCCACGCGATCCAGGCGGTGCGTTGGCGGAAGCTTTTCATCGGGGCGGTCATACCGGGACGTTCGCTCGATCTGAAAACGGATCCGGCGGCGCGGAAAGGTAGCTCCCCGCGCCGCCGGAAAACCCGATTACGGGCAGAGAACCGGCGTCGCCGGCAGATAGGCGTTGGTGTAGTAGTTGGTGATCGGCTTGTCGGTCGGGAAGCCCATCGCGGTGGTCATCACCTCGTAGGTCTTCTGCCAAACTTCCGGCTTGGTGGCGCCGATCGTGTCGCCCTTGCCCGCCGGGCAAACCGACGCGAAGCTATAGACGGCACCCTTCAGCAGATCTTCCTTCGACTTTTCCATGTCGGGGAACAGACCCTTCAGCGCGTCCACCGAAGCCGACGGATCCTTGATCGCCGCTTCCCAGCCCTTCGCCGTGGCGGCGACGAACTTCTTGTAGACGTCCGGACGGGCGGCCAGCTTGTCGTCGCGCGCGACGAGGCTCAAGCTGATCAGCGGCACGCCGTTGTCGTAGAAGTAAATCACGCTGGCCTTCTGACCTTGTGCGGCCAGCGGCACCACGATGTTCTCCGGCGTTTCCGCGACGGCGTCGACGCCGCCCGAGGTCAGCAGGCCGAGGCTCGCGGCCTGGGCGGCCGAAACGATCGTGACCGAGGATTCGGCCACGCCGTTCGCCTTCAGGAACAACGGCACGAGCGGCACCACAGCCGCACCCGGCGCGACGGCGATCTTCTTGCCAGCGAGGTCCTTCGCGGTCTTGATGCCCGACTTGTCGAGGAAGTTGATGCCGAACTGACCGGCCTTCCAAATCGTCGAGACGATCTTGATCGGCGCACCCTTCGACGCGGCGTTGAGGATCGCACCCGCATCGGCGAGGCCCAGATCGCTCTGCCCCGTCGCGACGAGCTGGGCGGCCACACCGGAACCGCGACCTTCCTGCAGCACGACTTCCAGGCCTTCGGCGGCGTAATAGCCATTCTTCTGCGCCATCGCGAAGCCCAGATGCGCCGAGTCAGCGCGCCAGTTCATCGTCAGCGTCAGCTTTTCGGCGGCGACCGCCGAAGCCGCCGACGCCAGCACAAGGCCGGCCGCCACAGCGGCGAGTTTCGTGAACTTATTCATTGTTTCCTCCTTCGTTGAACTTCGTTGGTTGGTTCATTTGCGCCGCCAAGGCAGCAGCAACTTCTCGAGCGACGCCATCGCGTAGCTCAACGCCACACCGATCGCCGACGCGACGACCAGCGTGGCGAAGATCAGCGGCGTATCCTTGTTGTCCATCGCGCGCAGCACGATGTAGCCAAGCCCGTTATTCGAGTTCATCCACTCGACGACGATGACGACGGTCACCGCGATGACGATCGTGGTCTTGAAGCCGGAGAAGATCGCGGGTGCGGCCGCCGGCAATTCGATGTAGCGGAAGGTCTGGAACCACGACGCGTTCATCGAGCGGCTTAAATAGAACAGGCGCCGATCCGCCGCCTTGAACCCCGCCACGCTATCGACCAGCACGGGGAAGAAGGTGATCAGCGCCGTCAGCAGGATCTTGGGGAAATCGGCGTAGCCGAACCACACGAGCATCATCGGCGCCAGCGTGATCTTGGGCAGGCCCTGGATGAACACGACCAGCGGATAGAGCAGCATTTCACAGCGCCGCGAATTCGCGATCAGATAGGCGAGGATCAAGCCCGGCACGGCGCCCGCAACGAAGCCGTAGATGATCAGGCGCGTGGTGATGAGGCCATGCGTGACGAAGCGCGGATACTCGTTGACCACGCGCATCAGGAAATTCGACGGGGCCGGCAGCACGAAGGTCGGCAATGCGAACACGCGCACGACCAGTTCCCACAGCAGCAACAGGCCGGCGAACCACAGCAACGGCTCGCGGATACGGGCGAAGGCGGCACTCATGCGGGCGCCATGTCGCGTTGGCGGATGCGCAGCGGCCAGATCTCCGCGATTTCGTGCGATGCGGCTTTCAACGCGTCGGCGAGATCGGCATAGCGCGCAGGTGCTATACGCAGGATCGGGCCGGCGACGCTGATCGTGCCCGCGACCGGTGATTGGGGATCGAGACCCGCGAAAAACGGCACGGCCAACGCCGCCGTCCCCGTCTCCGCCTCGTCCACCGCTTTGGCGTAGCCGCCGTCGCGCGCGTGCGCCAATTCGCGGCGAAACCCTTCGACGTCGTTCACCGCGCGCGGACCGAGCGGGCGCCGCGCCTTGAAGCCGCGCGCGCAGACGATGCGCAAGGCTTCGCTTTCGGGCAGCGTCGACAACCAGGCTTTGCCGTTGGCGGTCGCGTGCAACACGATCTCCTGCCCCATATCGGGGTCGTAGCGCAGGCCCGGCGGGGCGCCTTGCGCGCGCGCGACCCAAACGAGGTCTTCGCCTTCGACGATCGCCAAGCGGCAATATTCGTGGGTGCGCTTGGCCAAACGATCGAGCACGGCCTGCACCACATCGGGCACGGCGCGCGCGTCGAGGTTGCGGAAAGCGAGCGTGCTGAGGCGCAAGGACAGCGCGTAGCTTTGCGTCGCGGGGTCCTGCACCACCCAGCCGCGCGCCATCAACGTCGCGAGAATACGGTGACCGGCACTGGGCGGCAGTTCGACGCGGCGCGCGAGCTCGGACAGCTCCATCGGCTCGGCCTCGCCGGCCAGAACCTCGATGATCGCAAGACAGCGTTCGACCGCGTTGACCGTCATAAATGTCTCGTTGGTGGCGGGCGGTTTCCCAGAACGATTATGAAAAATTGATACTGAATTCCAAACTGGAATGCAATATCATTTTTAGAGCATCACGCTTCACGATCCTAAGAAACGCGGAGAAAACGATGAGTTTGGTTGGACTTGGCGCCGTCGCGATCTGGCACGACCTCGCCCCCGAGGGCCGCGACGAGTTCTATGCGTGGCACGGCACCGAACATATGCCCGAGCGCGTCGCCATCCCGGGCTTCCTGCGTGGCCGCCGTTATGTGGCGCGCGACGCGAACCTCGAATTCTTCAATCTCTACGAAGCGCAAACACATGGCGATGTGACCGGCCCCGAATATCACGCGCGGCTGCAAAGCCCCACGCCGTGGACGGTGTCCACCGTGAAGCATTTCCGCAATGTCGCGCGCTCGATCTGCGGCGTGGGGGCGAGTTTCGGTTCGGGCCAAGGCGGCTTGGCGCTGACGTTGCGCTACGACGTCGAGCCGACGCGCGCCGAAGAACACCACAAAGCGCTGGCCGAAACGATCCTGCCGGAGATCGCGCGCCAGGGCTTTATCGCCGGCGCCCATCTGCTGCGCGCCGATGCCGATGCCAGCGCCGTGGTGAACGCGGAAGAAAAAGCGCGCGGTGTCGCCAATCGCGTGCCCCGCTGGATCGTGATCGTCGAAGGCTGGGGCGACGACGCGAAATTCGCCGAGTACTGCCGCACGGCGCTCGCCGACAAGACGCTGGAAGCGAGCGGCGCGGTCGGCCCGTTCGAAGCCGGATTCTACGCGTTGCAGGCGACGATCGACCGCAACGATCTGCCGAAAGGCTAAGCGAGCTTCGCGAATTTCGCCAAAAACCGCTCGCGCGCTTCCTCGGCCGACCACGCTTTCAGCGTGGCGACATGCGGCGTGCGGCGGAAGGCGAAAACCTTGCGCGCTTCCGGCTCGGTAAAGCCGGCCAGCGCCACCGCTTCGATATAGGCGGACTCACGATCCGCGCGCTTGATCGCCAGCGTCCATTCCTCCGGCAAGCGTGCGGGCAAGCCGAACCGCAAATGCACCGCCGCCTGCACACGCTTCTCCAGCGATTTATAGGAATCGCCGATCACCGCCTTGAACGGCGTGATCAGATCGGCGGTCACGAACTCGCTGCCGTCGTGCAGCAACGCGGCCCGGCGCATCTCGCGCGTCGGGCGCGTCATCGCCGCGTCGAAAATATCGAGCACCAGCAGCGAATGCTGCGCGACCGAGAAACCATGCGCGCCGGTCGTCTGGCCGTTCCAGCGCGCGACGCGCGACAGGCCCAACGCGATATCCTCGATCTCGATATCCAGCGGCGACGGATCGAGCAGATCGAGCCGCCGCCCCGACAACATGCGTTGCCACGCGCGGGTCACTTGCGATCCCCCGCCCCGCCATGCGCCAAAGCCTTCGCCGCGTTCGCGCGCGCCAAAGCCGTGAACGCCGCCGCCGCCGGCGTCAACGAACGGCCGGCCGCGGCGATCAGGCTGATATCGCGCCCGACTTGCGGCCCGCGCAGTTCCTTCAGCGTAACGCGCCGATCATGCGCGATCTTGCGCGCGATCGCGGGCAGCACGGCGATGCCAAGCCCCGCTTCGACCAGCGCCACCGCCGTCGTGACATGCGAGACTTCATAGGCCGGGCGTGCCGGCCGCCCCAAACCGCCGAACCCCATTTCGACAAGGGCGCGCAAGCCGCTTTCGCGGGTCAACGCGATCAGCGGCGCATCGGCGATTTCCGCCCAGGTCGTCGAACGGCGCTTGCGCGCACCCGTCTCCGTCGCCGGTGCGAACACCATCAGCGTGTCGTGCATCAGGCGGGTTTGCGAAACCCCCGCCTCCCCCGCTGCGAACGTGCCGATCCCCAGATCGGCTTCGCCGCCGCGCACCTTGTCGACGATCATATCCGTGCCCGCATCGATCAACGAAACCCGGACACCTGGATACGCGCGCGTGAAGGCGGCGATCAAGCCCGGCAGCAACACGCTGCCCAGCAGCGGCGCGCAAGCGACGGTCACCTGCCCCTTGCGGCGCTGGGCAAGATCGGTGAGGCCGCGCAACGACGCGTCGATATCGGCGAGCAGCTTTTCCGCCTGGGGCATGAATTCGCGCCCGGCCTGGGTCATCTCCACCCGGCGTGTCGTGCGGTCGAACAACGATACGCCGACTTGCTGCTCCAGATCGCGGATCAGCGCCGACAAAGCGGGCTGGCTGATGCGCAGGCGCTCCGCCGCCCGGCGGAAGGCGCCCGCTTCGGCGACGGCCATGAAACCGCGCAAATGGCGTAACTCGACATTCATAGGCCAGGACTATCAATCAATCCGAAAATTCCGTCTAGTCTCTCAAACCCGGCAGCGGGACAATCCATGCCAATCGAGGCGAACAGGAGCACCGCGAAGATGCCGGCCTATCCCGAAATCGGGCTTTATATCGACGGCAAGTGGCGCAAAACATCCGACACGCTGCCCATTCTCAATCCCGCCGACGAAACCGAAATCGGGCGCTGCCCGATCGCGACCAAGGCCGATCTCGACGACGCGCTCGCCGCCGCCACCAAAGGCTTCGCGCTGTGGAGCCGCACCTCCCCGCATAAACGCGCCGCCGTTTTGTGTCGCGCCGCCGCCCTGATGCGCGAACGGCAGGAAGACATCGCTCAGTCGATCACCCGCGAACACGGCAAGCCGATCGCGCAAGCGCGGCTCGAAGTCATTCGCGGCTGCGAGTTCTTCGAGTGGGACGCGGGCGAAGCGGTTCGCCTCTATGGCCGCGTCATCCCCAGCGAACAGGGCATTCGCTATATCGTCCATCACCAGCCGATCGGCGCGGTCGCCGCGTTCTCGCCGTGGAATTTTCCGATGAGCCAGCCCTG